>CABQMD010000056.1 GCA_902465145.1 uncultured Succinatimonas sp.
AGAAAAGTAAGTTAATGCTATTTCGAGGTCGTATTTATGAACACAACTTCTACTGAAAATCAGAAATTGGTTAAGTCGGTAGCCAGGACCATCGATGCACTGCTTCTTTTTGTTAATTGCTCAAAATACCTGACGTTGCAAGAGATTAGTTCGATGATGGGGTTGCCAAAAAGCAGTACCTTCGAACTCATCCACACCATGCTGAAAAAAGGGATCATCGAATATAAAAGTCCTGATCACAAACTTTATGGTCTGTCGATGCTTGCCTTTGAAATCGGCAGTTCAGTGGTGGATCGTTTAGGTGTTACCGATGTTTCAAGACCTTATATTCAGGAACTAAATCGCAATACCGGCGGAACGGCTTTTTTGGGCGTTGAAGATCACGGTCAGGTCGTTTACATCGACAGAGCAGAGGATCATTCTGCGGTTAAAGCCGGAGCCAAGCTCGGACAGCGTCGCAATTTAAATACCACCAGTCTTGGAAAAGCCATTCTCTACGCGCACAGCAATGAAACCATGTTGTCGCTGTTAGGAGCTGAACCTTATCCCACTCAGACTCCTTTATCACATACCACCAGTGTTCAGGTTTTGACCGATGCAAAAATTTCAAGACGACGCGGGTACGCTGTGGATGACCGAGAAGACGGTCCTGACATGTTCTGCATAGGTTGTGCAATACGTGATCGTAACGGTACGCCCGTAGCGGCTATAAGCGTTGCCAGTATTTACACCATGATCAATGAAAAGAAAAAAGAACTTATTGCAAAACAAGTGATGAATACAGCATTGGAGATCTCACGCAAGCTTGGGTTTGCAGGAGATCGAATTTATACAGATTTTTGATGAATTAGCGGAGGAGTTTTAGCAGTTAATCAAATAATTAGTAAAAAAAGAACAACACAAACATTAAATAAGGAAATAGGTGTCAATATGGCAAATAAATATTTGAAATTAGTAAAGTACGCTGCTTTGTCTTTAGCCGTAGGTTGCTTCGCTTCTTCAGCTGTAAATGCTGCCGCAAAATTCCCTAAGAAGCAGGTTCAGATAGTCGTACCGTATGCTCCTGGTGGAGCTTCCGATACTGTAGCCCGCATTTACGGCAAGGAATTGGAAAAAGAACTCGGAAAACCTGTAGTAGTGGTAAACCGTACTGGTGCGTCAGGAGCAGTAGGACTTGAATCGGTTAAAAATTCAAAACCAGACGGATATACCATGTCGTATATGCCGGTTGAATCTACCATGATTTCAGCTTTGGGACTGTCCGATATTTCAAGTGATGATTTCACTTTCGTCTGCCGTGTGATGACCATTCCTGCCGCCATTACCGTATCCAAGGATGCTCCTTGGAATACCCTTGACGATTTCCTGAAATATGCCAAAGAAAATCCAGGCAAGATCACTGTAGGTAACTCTGGCCCTGGTTCCATTTGGAATGTTGCCGCAGCTTCTTTGGAAAAAGCTGCCGGAGTTCAGTTTACTCACGTTCCTTTTGACGGTGCCGCCCCTGCAGTTGCCGCTTTGTTAGGTAAAAACATCAGTGCCGTGGCAGTTTCTCCTTCTGAAGTAAAGACCAATGTTGATGCCGGTCAGTTTAAGGTTTTAGCAGTGATTGGCGATCAGCATTCATCTGTTGTTCCTGATGTAAAGACCACCAAAGAACTCGGTTATGACGTTTCAGCCATGGGCTGGGGTGGTTTTGCCGTTCCCAAGGGAACTCCTGAGGATGTCGTGAAGATCTTAAACGATGCTTCTGCCAAAGTAGCTCAGTCCGAAGCTTTGAAGAAGTTGCTTGCAGAAAGAGGATTTGAGTACGCATACCTTGACGGTAAAGACATGGATGCCTTTGCCAAAGCACAGCTTGCTCAGTACAAAGAACTTATTCCTAAACTTATCAAGAAGTAATCAAGGTTGAAAAGAGATCCCGGCACAAAGTCGGGATCTTTTGAAGAATTCAGGAGAACCGTATGGGCAATAAGCTAAAAGCAGACATCGTAGTCGGGTTTTGCTTCATCTTTGCCGCGGTGGCTTTTTTTATTCCATCGTTAAAATTGGGCATAGTCGGACCTGAGGCCATTGCAGGTCTTGGGCCGGGGTTCTTTCCTGCCGTGTGCAGCGTTTTTACCGCTTTTTTTGGAATGTGGATCATTTTGGATGCGGTAAAAAAAGGATCGGCGGATTTTTTCGGAACGGATCTGGAACAGCGTTCAAACTTTAAAATCATCGCCTTTGTTACTGCGATTTTTGTTGCATTCGTATTGATTTGGGCTTACGCGGATTTCTTTTTGGCAACTGCTTTACTCTGTCTTGCTTTTAACAAAGCATTCGGTCGCAGTTTAAAGTTCAACGTTATTTTCACCTTGCTCTACGTTGTGTTGCTTTACGGGGTGTTCGTAATGTTGCTTGATGTGCAATTCGATATTTAAGGAGCGGACAATGGATCTGTCTTTGTGGTTGTCCAATCTGTACAGCATTCTGACCCCTTCGGTTTTGATGTTTAATTTTGCAGGCGTTCTAATCGGCGTCTGCATCGGAGCTCTGCCTGGATTGTCTGCAACCATGGCTGTGGCCATATTAACTCCCATCACCTTTTGGTTTGAACCTTCGTGCGGCTTTGCCATGTTGATAGGTGTATGGAATTCCTCGATTTTTGCAGGCGGTATTTCTGCAGTGCTCATCAATACCCCGGGAACTCCGGCATCCATAGCCTCCACCTTTGACGGTTATCAGTTATACAAGCAGGGGCGCGGCGGTCTGGCTTTGGGAATTAACTGCATCTACTCCGTAATAGGCGGATTGATCAGTACTTTATTCCTGATCTTCCTAGCATTCCCGATTGCAAGTTTCACCATTTCTTTCGGTCCTACTGAGTATTTCATGCTGGCTCTCTTCGGTCTGACCATGATGATTTCGGTATCGGAGAACAATATAGTCAAAGGCATGGCCATGGGGTTTGCAGGTTTGATGCTCTCCTGTGTAGGTATCGATCCTCTGCTTGCCGTCAAGCGCTTTACCATGGATACCACCGCTTTGGTTGCAGGCGTAAGTTTCCTGCCTGTAATGATCGGCATGTTCGGTATAGGCGAGGTCTTAAACCAAATCTACGAATTTAAAAAATCCAAAGAAGCCGAGCATATGCTGATGGTTAAGCAGGCTTCTTCAAAATTAGGTCGAGTGACTCCTACTTGGAAACAGTTTAAAGCTATGTTCCGCCCCACCGTATTGGCAGGTGCCGAGTCATCGGTGATAGGTGCAATCCCGGCAGCAGGCGGAGATATTGCTTCGATCATTTGCTGGGGACAGGCAAAAAAGCTGTCCAAGCATCCTGAGGAGTACGGTAAAGGATCTACTGAGGGATTTGCCGTGTCCTGTACTGCCAATAACGGCGTATTAGGCGGAGCTTTGACCACCATGCTTACCTTGGGAATTCCTGGGGATGCCGTCACCGCCATTCTTATCGGTTCGCTCATGATGTACGGCATGCAGCCTGGTCCTAAAATGTTTACCGAAGATGCAGGCTTCGTAGTGCAGATCATGCAACTTATGATCCTGTCGAATATAGTTATCATCTTTGTGGGACTTTCCACCGCAAAGATGTCGGCAAAGATCTTAAATGCAAAACCTCAGACCATTTGGACAGCGGTAACGGTTCTGTGCATAGTCGGATCTTATGCCTTGAACAACTCTTTTTCTGATGTGCTGATCATGGCTGTGTCGGGATTGGCCGGATTTTTCTTCAAACGCGGCGGATATGCTCCAGGACCTTTCATTTTAGGTTTGCTGTTAGGCGGCATGTTGGAATCAAACCTGCGCAGAGCCTTGGTGATGTCTCACGGTTCGCTCATGATCTTTGTCGAGCGTCCGATTACCTGCGTGCTGTTGTTTTTGATAGTGATCACTCTTTTCTATCCCTTAATTAAAAAACATATTTTCAGGAAGGCTTAAATTTATGACAACGCAAATTCTTGATGAGATCGCAAAGATCGGCATGATCCCAGTTTTGAGCATAGATAAGGAAGAGCGTGCGCTTCCTTTGGCTCAGGCTTTGAAAAAAGGCGGCTTGCCGTTAATGGAAGTGATGTTCAGAACAGATGCTGCGGCAGGATCCATACGCAGGATCTCTGAACAAATGCCGGATTTTCTGGTCGGAGCCGGCACGGTACTTACCGTTGAACAAGCTCGTCAGGCGGTTGCATGCGGAGCGAAATTTCTAGTATCCCCTGGATTTAACCCTGAAGTGTGTAAGGCTGCTATAGAGTTGAATGTTCCCATCGTCCCGGGATGTACTTCTCCTACAGAAGTTGAAGCGGCAAGAGTGCTAGGACTGCATGTTTTGAAGTTTTTCCCCGCAGTTGAAAACGGCGGAGTCAGTGCAATGAGACTTTTAAGCGGTCCTTATCCTGATGTTAGTTTTGTGCCTACGGGCGATTTGACTCGCGCACTTTGCAGTGAATATCTGGCATTTGGCAAGGTTGCCGCAGCAGGCGGCGATTTTATGTTGAGTTATGACGACATTCACTCGGATAACTACGAAAAAATTGCCAGCGATGTTCAGGATACGATCCTCGGGTATTTGAATTTCCATATTGCGCATATGGGTATGAATGCAAATGACAAGGACTCTGCTTTAAGTTTGAGCGGTCGCCTAGCCTCTGCATTGCATCTAAATGTTTGCGCAGGTAACAAGAGTGCCTTTGCAGGCAAACTTTTTGAAGTGATGTATGAGCCTTTCTACCATGAAAAAGGGCATGTAGCGATAGGTACTTTCGATGCTACCCGTGCTTATTACTATTTGAAACGTTGCGGAATGGAATTTTATGAAGATACGGTGTCGCGTGATGCCGCAGGAAGGATCATTGCTGCATATATGAAAGAAGATTTTGCTGGTTTTGCCCTGCATCTTTTACAGGACTGATGTTAAGAAAAAATCAATAAGGAGATCCAGATATGAAGCTGATGTACGGTGTCATCAATGCCATGACTACGCCCTTTAACGAAGACGGTAGCGTTGATGTGGAGAGTTTAAAAAAACAGGTAGATTTTCAAATAGAAAAAGGAGTCGACTGTCTGTACCCTTTGGGAACTACCGGTGAAATGTATCTTCTGTCGGTTGCAGAGCGCAAGTTGGTGGCCGAGACGGTGGTAAAACATGCAGCAGGACGTGCCGTGGTATATATCCATGTCGGTGCTATGACCACGGCTGAGACTTGTGAATTGGCAGCTCATGCCGAAGCCATAGGTGCAGACGGCATAGGTGCGGTAACTCCTTCTTATTTCGGTTGTTCTGACAGAGCCATCATTCAGTATTACAAGGATATCTCCGCGTCGGTTGGCAAAGATTTCCCTATTTATATGTATTCAATCCCGCAGTGTTCCGGAAATGACATTCAACCTGCTGTGGCACAGGCTGTGGTCGACCAGTGCGACAACGTAGTCGGAATTAAATACAGCTATCCTGATATGGTGAGGATTTTAAATTACATCAATGTCTCCCGTGGCAACAAAGGACATTTCTCCGTGTTGGTAGGACCTGACAAATTGTTCCTGGCAGGATTGGTAAGCGGTGCCGACGGTTGCGTTTCAGGTTGTGCAGGTCCGGTTCCCGAGGCTTTTGTCGCCATTTATCAGGCTTACAAAGCAGGTGATT
Source organism: uncultured Succinatimonas sp. (assembly GCA_902465145.1). Lineage (GTDB taxonomy): Bacteria > Pseudomonadota > Gammaproteobacteria > Enterobacterales > Succinivibrionaceae > Succinivibrio. Next base: position 5,645 of record CABQMD010000056.1, read on the forward strand.
TGCAAAAAGCTAAAGAATTGCAGCGTACTGCCATAAAAGTAATTGATACAGTTCGTTGCGGTTCTGATATGGGCTTGTTCAAAGAGGTTTTGCGTCGTCGCGGCATCGTGGCAAATTCTCTTATGAGAAGACCTTTGCTGGAGCTTGAAAAAGCTGACGGAGACAAGGTCTGGGAAGAACTCAAGCCTTTTTTGAAATGATAAAAAATGCCCGGGCCCTGAGGTTCGGGCGGTTAAAAGTTTTCATAAGGAGTAGGTATGCAACGTTTGGTAAACGATCCTGTCAATTATGTTGATGAAATGCTTGAAGGAATTTACAAGTCGGCCCCGGATAAAGTAGGTTTTGTCAACGGTGACAAGCGTTGTTACGTGTCACGTCATAAAAAAGCAGGCAAGGTGGCATTGATCACCGGCGGCGGCTCCGGGCATCTGCCTTTGTTTTTAGGTTATGTGGGTGACGGACTGCTTGACGGTTGCGGCGTAGGAGGAGTGTTCCAGTCCCCAAGTCCTGATCAGCTCCTTGAGATCACCAAGGAAACAGCCTCAGGTGCCGGAGCTTTGTATATTTACGGCAATTACGGTGGTGACATCATGAATTTCGGCATGGCAAAAGATATGGCCGAAATGGAAGATATCGAAGTTCGCGAAGTGATTGCAGGTGAGGATGTTTTGTCG
>CABQMD010000057.1 GCA_902465145.1 uncultured Succinatimonas sp.
CTGCAAATATTTCAAAGCCTTCAGTCCGTCAGAACATTCGATTACATCAATTCCCAACTGCTTTAAAGCCCCCTTGATCTGTTTGCGGGCTACCATTGAGTCATCCGCTACCAGTACGGTACAGTGCTCGGCCTGGCACTTTCTGGCAAACTCATCGTCCTCAGACAATACCGCAGGTTGCAATTTGATCTTGGCAGGAGAGATCTCGTCCAGAATTTTTTCAACATCGAGAATTTCCACCAACTCTTTGTCGATCTCTGTAACTGCAGTCATGTAATTGCTGTGACCGGCTCCTTTGGGAGGAGGCATGATCTTAGACCAATTCATATTGATGATGCGCTCGACACTGGACACCAAAAACCCCTGAGTAGAACGGTTATATTCTGCAATTATGATGAAAGACTTTTGAGGATCTACTGTCTTAGATCCGCCTATAGCTTGCGCCAAATCTATAACAGAGATGGTCTGACCGCGAATACGAGCCACTCCTATTACGAATTGTTGCAAATGCGGCAGGCGCGTAAGTTGCGGACAGGGTAAAACTTCCCTTACTTTAAACACGTTAATTCCGTAGCGCTGATTTAACCCGGACAGTTTAAAGAGCAACAGCTCCATACGGTTTTGTCCGACGATTTCGGTAAGTTCGTTAACCGAGTCCATTACACCGATCATATTTTTATTCCTCTGCCTGAATCAAAACATTCGAGGCCGGCTCTTTACCAACCAAGACATCAGGTATCTGTTTATATTATGCAAAAAAAATTTCAAACCAGCTGAGGCTTTCTTCACAAGCACGTCATTTGACGTCTTGAATTAATGCTTAAGCCAATACGTAGAACCGCTCTGATGTTAAAATCAATTTGAACGCAATTATGTAACAATATTTGAACAATACTGACAACAAAGCAACAGAAAAGGTGCAACGTGATGAGATCTTCTCTTCTTTTATTAACGATCCTAAGTACCGTTTGCTTTAGTTTTAATGTACATGCTTCTGCAGATGAAGCTAATTTTTTAAAAAAAGCTGCCGAACAATACATGCTGGCGCAATTTCCCAAAGACGGCCCGGGCAGGCTTGAAGCTCAATCAGGGAAAATCGACGAAAAACGCGACTACGGCGGCAGATGTGAAGGTTATTTAACCGCACAACTAGTCGGCAAGCGCATTACAAGAAACTCACAAGTAAAACTCTCATGTTCAAATCCTCAAAATAAATGGGATGTGATAGTTCCGGTAACCGTACGCAGACTAATTCCAACCGTTACAGCATCCACGAATCTGCCAAGACGTACGCTTATAGAAGCACAAATGCTACAGGAAAGCTGGGTGGATTCTGAACTAAACACACAAGCTGCGGTCACGGACGCATCATTACTCATAGGAAGCCGTTTAAAACGAGACATCAAATCAGGTGAACAAATAAAAAACGGTGATTACTGCATGGTCTGCCGCGGAGACAATGTAACCATCGAAGCTCAAACTGCCAATCTGGCCGTTAAAACTCAGGGAATAGCGATGGCAGACGGAAATTTGGGTGATCAAATTCAAGTCCGCAACATCAAGAGCAGACGTCTCATAAGTGCCATAGTAAGCTCATCTGGTACGGTTAAAGTCGGTCTATGAATATTAGTCACTGATATTTTATACATAAGCTGATATGTACCATCATCTTAAAACAACACCCACCGTTTTTGTCACCGTCAGCACAAACTGTTATAATGCGCACCGTGACCTCATAGTTAAATGGATATAACAAGCCCCTCCTAAGGGCTAGTTGTAGGTTCGATTCCTACTGGGGTCGCCAAAAAAGCACGTATCTGGAACGTGCTTTTTTCTTCAAGGCTTATTAAACACCTCTTATAAGCCGTATTTACAAGCCTTTCCCCCCATAAAAGAGCATGGCTCCCCCCCCCGGCATACTTGCGGGGGAGGATAACTTAAGGGAATGACTTTAATCAGTTTTTGTTCATTTCAAAGTGCAATACATCAATATCACCAGTTTGTTGCTCCTGTATTTTCTTCATACTGCGATGCCAGCGCCATACCAATATCAGTCCCAAAACTGAAGCATAAATCATGTAGCATCCGTATACTCCAGCAACTCCCAATTGAAAGTCTCCGCGCTGGGCTATATCGCGTAAAAAAGAGTATTGCCACACTAAAGGCCATATATCGGATATAGTCTTTACCCAATCAGTTAAAAAAGGGATTGCCATGGTAGAACCACCCAAGATGAACCCAGGCGGTACAAAAAGGATCATGAACCCTGCCCCTGCACCTGGATTGGTGCTGTTCCAAGAAAGGATCAGGGCAATCATGCCTATACACATACCGGTCGTAATAATTGTCAAAAGATAGAACAACCAATTTCCCTCAAAACGCAACTGTCCGAAATTTATGAGCACGCAAAAAGCTACGGCAAGACCTGATGCATAAAAAAATACGTATGGCATAAGACGGGCAAACCACGAAGCAACTCCCATCTTAAGACAACGTTCAAACTGCCCCGTAACGTTGAGCCTTCCTGTGATCATCAAAGTACTCAATCCCAAATACAACGAAGAGAAGAAAATCGTAATTGCGATCACAAAAGCATTGGTTGACGAATAAACAGGATCTGACAGTCTTCTTACTCCGAGTGACATAGGAGCAAGCATATTTACAGTGGTATCTTGAGACAAATTACCCATTGCAGCAATTTTAGGTGCGGCTACCTCTGCACCTTGCTCGGAAATAATTTCATTTAACGTTTCGATGGCAACACCGTTTTGAGCCGAATTGGTGTAATCAGCGTAATAGCCAAGTTTCATCGAACGCTGTCCGTTCATAAGATTTCTTTCAAGATTTTTAGGAATATAAAGTACACCGATATTGCGGTCATGCATTAACAACGCATTAACAGCAACCGGATTTCTAAAAACCTCAGTTACTTCAATATACGATGAAGCATCAAGCTTTTGTATCAGCTCCCGTGAATAACGGCTTGAGTCCAGATCGATCACGGCAATATGTCCGTCAAAAACAACCTGATGTTGCAAGAGTATTGAAAAAATAACTGCCGTTACAAGAGAAATCATCAATGACAATTTGTGATAAGGCATTGAATGCCCAGAACGCATGACCTCGATTTCTTCACAAAAAGCCGTTTTCATTGCGTTAATCGTGTTCATCGCTGATCTCCAAAGTCATACCGGTCAAAAGATCAGGATCACCGTCCACATAAATTCTCATCTTAAAAGAAGTAAGATCAGCTTGTCCCTGCTCTCTGGTCATACGCAAATCAGCAAACGAGGGGGCCGCCTGAACAAAACGTACTGTTCCGCTGATCTCTCGATCCAAAGCCGGACTAAAGCCGGTGACAATCATCCCTTCTTTATAAAAAGCTGCTACTTTTTCACTTATATACACGTCGTAATAACGTCTGTCAGTTTCAAGAGTGATAACAGGTGTTGAAGCCGGGATCATTTCTCCTTCGTCAAAGAGTACCTCCTGAATTTTTCCGTCTTCAGGAGCATAGAGTTTGGTACGTTTTAACGACAGTTCCAATGTTCCCAGTTGAGCCTGCAAAGCTTTACGCTGAGCCTTGAGCGAATCAAGAGTATTGACCAGATTTTCCGTGTCGATCCGTTGTTGTGAAATGGCACACAAAGTCATTCCGGTAGCATCGTGCTCTCTACGTAATTTTTTAAGCTGTGCTTGACTGGCACCCAAAGTTAATGCCTGCAGATCCTTTTTTAAGGATGTCAGCGACGACTGTGCCTTTAAATATGTAGCTTTGGCCTGATCATAAGCTGATTTGGATACGGCTGAAGCTTTATCGAGCGAAGCGTAACGATGAAACTCTGACGACGCTCTTTCAAATTCAGCCCGTGCACTTTGTTCTTGAGCAAAAAGCTCCTCAATAGATCTCCAAGCTGAAATTTCCGCAGTACGCAACTTATCACGGGCATTTTCAATATTCAGTTGCTGTGAGGTTATCTGTGCAGACATGCTGTCTATCTGAGCTTTACAAGATGAAATCGAAAGTAAAAGATCATCCTGATCTAGTTCCAACAACAATTGACCTTTTTTTACATAATCTGATTCGTTTACATGACGTTTTACAAGTTTTCCACCGACATTTTCAAAGGCAGTACTGATTTCATCGGCTGTCAGTACCCCTGCCTGCAGACGTCTTGCCTGAGTTACTGCATCGGAACGCTTTCCAAGCATAATGAGCAATGACGCCACACAGATCACAGCCAAAAAAAACATGACCGTACGAAATACAGGTTTTGAGACAACTTGATCAACATTGTTTTTTAAAGACATTTTTCAAAATTCCCAAAAAATCTACTTTATTAAGGGCAAACAAAGCCCTTAAGGACAAAAGTCGGAGAAAAGCAGGAAAAATGTCAATCAAACAAAATTGCACGGGAAACGCCGCAACTGCGGATCAAGCCCAAAGGCATGATCTGTTGCATGTACGGTTTGCTGTCTAGCATTTTAAAAGGAGAGTTCCTTTTCCTAAGGTGGCGGCCGACGCCCTTGTCGCGGCCTGTAGTGCTATTTTAACTCACAATTAAAGAAATTAGGGCATTTCAGAAATTTGACGCAGTTCCGTCGCTGCTGCCTCTGCTGCTTTCTGCTCTGCCTGATGCTTCATCACTTCTTGAGTAATTTCACGCATCAACGCAGCCTGTACCGGCAGATGCTTCAAATAGAAATTGCGCACATATTTTGCTTTTTCAGCAAAAAGATCGGGATCCGGTTCTACTATTCTCATGAAATTGGCATGCTTCAAACGAGAAAGATCGATTTCTTCAAGTTCGCCCGTAAGATCACGTACAAACATCCCCGCTTTTTTGGCAGCCTGATGTACCCAATGCTTTTCCTTCTGAGTCAATTTATCCCAAACAGCCAATGAAAAAAGCAACACGTAATTCATGCGAGCATGATTGGTAATGGACAAAAAATGCATGTTTTCATAAAGACGGTTCGACACTATCATGGAGATCGGGAGCATGATCCCGTCCAAATAGCCGTGACGCAGGGCATAGATCCCGCTGGTGAACGACATTTCGCACGGTATGGCATCCATAGCCAGCAAAAATTCGTTGTCAGGTCCCATTCCGCATACCCATACATGCTGATCTTTTAAATCAGCAGGACTCAATACCTGATGATCACGCATCAGAAACTGTAAATAACCGCCGTACCAGATATCTACTCCGACAAGGCGGGTATCCAGTCTGGGAATATCCTGTAATATCTGCTTAATCAGCGGGCTGCCCGGTGCCATCACTCTTTCCATGACCTTAGGGCGCATAAGGTAAGGCACGGCTACCAAAAGCGGACCTTTCGTCATGCTTCCTAATTGATTGACGGGAACAAGACACATGTCTAAAGTGTTCATCACCGTTTCCAGCATCAGCTCTGAATTTACGGAGAATTGAGAGTGGCGCTGTTCAACCAGAGTTATCTTGCCTCCTGAATAGTTTTCCAATTCTTTAGACATAACTTTCATGGCTTCAACAAATGGACGGTAGCTCACATCTTCAAGTGCATAACTTAAAATCAGCTGTTTTTCCCTTTCTGGGTAAACTTTCGCTGTTTCATCTTTGTCACAACCTGTGCACAACAAGATCGAACACAGTAAAAAAACGATGAATTTCATAAGCTCAACCCGGGATGATCATTCCTTCGTCACGCATTTTTGCTATTTTGTAACGCAAAGTGCGCGGACTTATTCCCAATTTATCCGCCACCTGCTGACGATTGCCGCGGAATTCGATAAGTGCATCCAAAATGATCTGGTATTCCTGTTGTTTCAATTCACCGCCAAGATTTGCCGGGATCTTTTGCTCCCTTACCGCAGTATCAGGACTGTTTTCCTGTTTTTCTTCCAACACCGGCTCTGCAAATTCTTCATTACCAGTACAATTGAGGGCATCATCCAGTCCCTGCTCATCAAAGATCAATTGTGCAGCATCTATTTTGCCGTCATCAGCGAGGATCAACGCACGCTGCATAATATTGTCAAGTTCACGTACATTCCCCGGGAAAGCATATGCAAAAAGTTTTTGCTCGGCGGCTTTGGTAAGTTTGGGAATAGCACAACCGTTTTCCTTTGCATGTTTTGACAGTAAGAAA
>CABQMD010000058.1 GCA_902465145.1 uncultured Succinatimonas sp.
CGAAGAGCAGCGCCTGCGTTATCGCTATCTCGATCTGCGTCGCCCTTACATGGTAAACCAGCTTTTAACCCGCTCCAAGATCACACATTTCGTGCGCCGCTTCTTTGACGAGCACGGTTTCATCGATATCGAAACCCCCATGCTCACCAAAGCTACTCCAGAAGGTGCCCGCGATTATCTGGTGCCTTCACGCATACATCACGGCAAGTTTTACGCTTTGCCGCAAAGCCCACAGCTTTTCAAGCAGCTGTTGATGATCTCAGGTTACGATCGTTACTATCAAATCACCAAGTGTTTCCGCGATGAAGATTTGCGTGCCGATCGTCAGCCGGAATTCACTCAAATCGACGTTGAAACCTCATTCATGAGCTCTGATGACGTACGCGCCATCACCGAAGAGATGATGGTAAGCTTGTTTAAGGAAGTACGCGGAGTGGATTTGGGCAAGCTTCCCGTCATGAAATGGGAAGAGGCCATGGATCGTTTCGGATCTGACAAACCAGATCTGCGCATTCCTTATGAACTGCATCTTTTGGATGAGTGCGTTAAGGACTCGGAGTTTGCCGTATTGAGCACTCCTGCACAGGATCCTAAATGCCGCGTGATTGGTTTTGCGCTGCCGGGAGGTGCCAAACTCTCGCGTCGTGAGCTTGACGGTTACACCGATTACGTTAAGAAGCTCGGCGCCGGCGGACTTATTTCCATCAAGGTAAATGAGCTTGAAAAAGGTGCAGAAGGCCTGAAGTCTTCAGCAGGCAAACATTTAAAGCCTGAGGAACTGGTGGCTCTTTGCAAGGCTTGTGAGGCAAAAGACGGCGATCTCGTATTCATAGGCTCAGGAGAGCGTATTAAGACCGCTACCTTCATGGGTGCGTTGCGTATTAAGACGGCACGTGATCACAACCTGGTTGCAGACGGCTACAAAGCTTTGTGGGTGGTGGATTTCCCTATGTTCGAAATCACCGAAGAAGCAGGTCTTACCGCCATGCACCATCCTTTTACCGCACCTAAGGGCGTTACCCCTGAAGAATTGATCGCAAATCCCATGAGCGTCTATGCCGATGCTTATGATTTGGTGATCAACGGTTATGAGTCAGGCGGCGGTTCTGCCCGTATTTACGACGGCAAGATGCAGGAAGCCGTGTTTAAGGTATTGGGAATTTCCAAGGAAGAAGCTCAGGAGAAATTCGGCTTCCTGTTGGATGCACTGTCCTTCGGAGCTCCTCCTCACGCAGGTTTGGCTTTTGGACTTGACCGTGTGACCATGCTCATCACCGGTACTGACAACATCCGTGACGTGATTGCCTTCCCCAAGACCACCGCGGCAGCCGATCTTATGTCCGGCGCTCCCAACATAGCCTCTGCTGAGGCTCTTGACGAGCTTGCCATCAAGGTAACCGACGAAGAAGAATAAACATACAGGCCGCAGCATAAGCTGCGGCATAAGATTTTTTTAAAGAACACCTACTGTTCTTTTTATAGGAGAACATACACATGTCAGGTCATTCCAAGTGGGCCAATATCCGTTTCCGTAAGGCTGCGCAGGATGCCAAGCGCGGCAAGGTCTTTACCAAGCTCATCCGTGAAATCACCACGGCTGCCAAGTTAGGCGGCGGTGACGAGGCTGCCAATCCCCGTTTGCGCTCTGCCGTGATCGCAGCTTTGGCACAGAACATGACCCGCGATACTATCAAGCGTGCCATCGAGCGCGGCGTAGGCGGCGGTGAGGGTACCGATCTTGAGACCATAACCTATGAAGGTTACGGTGTAGGCGGTATCGCCGTGATGGTCGAGTGCATGACCGACAACCACAACCGTACTGCAGCCGATGTGCGCCACGCTTTCACCAAGTTCGGCGGCAATCTCGGTACTTCCGGATCGGTAAGCTATATCTTCACCAAAAAAGGCGTGATCACCTTCGCCCCCGATGAAGACGGCAAGATGAATGTCGATGAAGAAAAAGCTATGGAGATAGGCCTTGAAGCTGGTGCCGACGATGTCGTGACCAACGATGACGGCTCTATCGATGTCTTTACTTCCCCCGAAGCTTTTGCCGACGTGGTTGAAGCTTTTGACAAAGCCGGGATCAAGCCGGTTTCTGCAGAAGTCTCTCAAGTTCCTTCAAACGAAGTGGCTTTGGACAAAGAAGCAGCTGCCAAGTTCATGAAGATGATCGACGCTCTTGAGGATCTCGACGATACTCAGGAAGTCTATCACAACGCCTCTTTGCCTGAGGATTTTGACCCTGAGGCTTAATTCAGCTTTAAGCCTTGATCTTCTCCTGCCCCAAGTTAGCTCTGCGGGCAGGCAGAAGTGATTTTAAAAAAATCCAAGATCCGCTTAACTTTTTTGCGTTAATATGGTGATTCGGACTTGAATTTTTTTAAAGTTAAACTATATATCAGTTTTGTAAATAATTTTTTTGGTCTATACGCAGTAAAAGCCGCGCTCACCTACAGGGATTGATTTTCACTATCCCAAAGACAGGACTTATCCGCATTTTTGCGCAAGCCTGCCGCGTTTAGACCGTTTAATTGTCAGGATGGTTGCAAGAGAGCCTCTCTTGGCATTCTGATGTTTTCCAGCGACGCGCGATCGGCGTCTCTGGCCCTCAAATAAGAGGATCCGGGTAGGTCACATGGACAATAATTCAGCAAGTACCGAATTCAAACAACTCATCGCCAGAGGTAAAGAGCAGGGATATCTGACCATTGATGAGATCAATGATCTCATTCCGCCTGACATTATTTCAGGCGATCAGCTCTCGGTTTTTATTCAGACCTTCGTCGATATGGGGATCAATGTCTGCGATACCCCGCCTGAGGCTGATGATCTGCTCTTAAGCGGCAACTCTCAGACCGATGCCGAGGATGTCGAGGTGGTAGCAAACCAGCTCGATTCTACCGTAGATATAGGCAGAACCACTGATCCGGTGCGCATGTACATGCGTGAAATGGGTAACGTTTCCCTGTTAACCCGTAAAGACGAGATCGAGATCTCAAAGCGTATAGAACGCGGTACCAACGATACCCAAAAATGTCTCGTGGAATATCCGCCTGCCATGGAAGAACTTTTTGAGCGCTATGAGCAATGCGGTGATGCCGAATCCCAAGTAAAGATAGGCGACATCATTTCAGGATTCATGGATAATGAAACCGATCTTTCGGAAAAAGATCTAAAGAAGCTTGAAAGTGCAGCTGACGAAGTCGATAGTGGAGACGATGTTGAAGAAGAGCTGTTAAAGCTCGACTCAGAGGAAGATGCCGCTTCGGCAAAAGAAACCAAGGTTGCCGAAAAAGCTAAAAAAGGACGCAAGCCCAAGAAAGCTAAGGTGGTAAAAGAGGAGATCGAGGATGAGGATGAAGAAGAAGCCTCTCCTGAGGACGGAGTTGCCGAAAACGCCGGCCCTGATCCCGAGCTTACCCGTCGTAATTTTACCGAGTTGCGCGTAAGGTATGACAAAGTTTGTGCAGCCCGCGGCAAGAAGGGAGCTGCTGCAGAAAAGAAATATCTAGCAGAGTTGAATTCCTTGGCAGAGCTTTTCGTGACCTTCAAACTCGTTCCTCAGCAGCTTGAAAGCTTATTGCGCAAGATGCACGATAACATGGACAGAGTCAAGCGTCAGGATCGCATGATCCGCGATATCTGCGTCAATCGTTGCGGCATGAAGATAGACGAGCTTAAAGCTGTTTATACCGAATCAGGCTGTGAGGCTGACATGGCTTGGTTTGACAAGGCTTGTCGTGCCCGCAAGGCTTATGCTGCAAAACTTAAAAACTGCCGTGCGGATGTCGAGCAGGCGGTCAATGCTTTAAAAGAAATTGAGAGTGAAACAGGGATCTCCATTTCCCGTCTTCGTGAGCTTTCTCATCGCGTGATGATGGGCGATGCCATGGCTAAAAAGGCTAAAAAGGAGATGGTTGAAGCCAACCTGCGTCTGGTGATCTCCATTGCCAAGAAATACACGAACCGCGGTCTGCAATTCCTCGATCTTATTCAGGAAGGTAACATCGGTTTGATGAAGGCTGTGGATAAGTTTGAATATCGCCGCGGTTATAAGTTCTCAACTTATGCCACCTGGTGGATACGTCAGGCCATCACGCGTTCTATTGCAGATCAGGCTCGCACCATACGTATTCCCGTACATATGATCGAGACTATCAACAAGTTAAACCGTATTTCCCGTCAGATGTTGCAGGAAAAAGGACGCGAACCTACTCCTGAAGAGCTGGCTGCCAAGATGGGATTGCCTGAGGACAAAATCCGCAAGGTCATGAAGATAGCCAAGGAGCCTATCTCCCTTGAAACTCCGGTGGGTGACGACGACGATTCTCATCTTGGGGATTTTATCGAGGACAGCTCCATAGTAGTACCTGCCGAAGCAGCTACTTCTGAGAGCCTCAAGACTGCCATCAATGCTGTACTTGATGAGATGCCTCCGCGCGAAGCTCAGGTGTTGCGCATGCGCTTTGGCATAGGCATGCCTTCTGATCATACTTTAGAAGAAGTGGGCAGACAGTTCGGCGTAACCCGTGAACGCATACGTCAAATAGAGGCCAAGGCTTTGCGAAAATTGCGTCATCCATGCAGATCTCAGGGGTTGCGCGGTTTCCTCGATTAAATACGCATAAAACCGCTGAATGCGGTTTTATGGAAGTTAAGAAAGGCTCGATTTATGATCGGGCCTTTTTTTTTGAGAATGATTAAAGTATTGCGCCAAGTTCCTGCCTGATCACGGCTCCAGCCCCCTTAAGTCCTGCCAGTTTGTCGGTAATGACGTAGGTGGGAATGCGTTTTAACAGATCTTTAAAGCGGCCTTTGGATTCAAAGCTTTGACGGTATTCTGATTTTTGCAGAAAATCAAGAAAATGCGTGACTACACCTCCTGCTATATATACTCCGCCGAAAGTTCCCATATTCAAGGCAAGATTGCCGCCGAAGCTTCCCAAGAGTCTGCAGAAGGTTTGGAGTGCTTCAAGACAATCAGGATCGGCAGGATCTGCCAAAGCTCCTTTGGTAACATCTGCAGGAGTCATGTCCTCGCGTCTTCTGTCGTGCCATGAGGAGATCACCTGATAAAGATTTAAAAGGCCCATACCGGAGAGTACGCGTTCATAGGAAACGTGACCAATGCGACCGCGCAGAGCAACTAAGATCATGTCCTCTTCAGGGGTGGCAGGAGCCATATCTACATGCCCGCCTTCCCCGGGCAGTGCCAGCCATTGATCGCCAAGATGCAACAGATGACCAACCCCCAGTCCGGTCCCCGCACCGTATACGGCTATGGGTTTGGTGCGATCCGGTTCTCCGCCGCCTAGTTTAATGAGGTTGTCGCAAGACAGTACAGGAACGCACATCGACATGGCGGTGAAATCGTTGATCATATGAATTTTTTCAAGCCCAGTGTGTTGCTGCAACTCTTTTACCGAGAATTCCCAATTATTATTGGTCATCTTGATGTGATCGTCATTTACCGGACAGGCAATGGCGATGCAGGCGTGAGAGAATTTTTGCCCACAGGTCTGTTTAAATTTTAATATGCACTCTTCAAGAGATGCATTTTCCTTGGTTGAATAGATGATGGGAGTTGACAGTTCACCGTTTTTTAAATCTACCAAAGCCAAACGGGCGTTGGTACCGCCTATGTCACCTATTAAGGCATAACCTGAAAGTTCGGTCATATGAAGTCCTGTACAACGTTTTTTTAGTTTTGTCTGAAATTGAAACTTTAATGCGTAATTTTTGCTGTTAAAACTCAGCAATGGTCATTATTTTCTCACAAAAAGCCTCGGGATTAAATGCCAGAGCTGTTACTGCTTGTTAATACCTTTATGATCTATAAGGTAAATATTCAAAAAATTCCTGATTTTAAACAAAGCTTAGTCAGGATTTAAAATTTGGAAGATGTGTCGAGGCAAAAGATCGCGGTTTTGTTAACATAGGATGCATGCTTACCGATATTTTAAAAAAATCTCTGATTAAAGTCTGTGCGGCGGTGTTTTTATACCTG
>CABQMD010000059.1 GCA_902465145.1 uncultured Succinatimonas sp.
GCCTTGTGCGGCGGCAGCGGCACGGCGCTCGGTACCGGAGGCATGGCCACCAAAGTAGAAGCTGCAAAAACCGCGACCAAGGCAGGTGTCAAAGTGATCATCTGCTCAGGAGACTCCCCGCAGAGCATTCCTGATTTTGTCAAAGGGTGCGGTGAGTGTACGGTGTTTATGCCCTCTTTGCATCCGGTGCTTTCACGAAAATCCTGGCTTTCAAGCGCAACCATAGCTCAGGGCAGACTGACAGTTGACGACGGTGCTTATGCCGCGCTGACGCAAAAAGGCTCAAGTCTTTTGCCAAAAGGGATCAGCCTAGTTGAGGGAGTTTTCAAACGCGGTGCCACCGTGGACATTCTTAATACCGAAGGACGGATCTTTGCCCGCGGTCTTACTCGTTACGGCAGTGAGGATTTAGGCAGGATCATGAGACACCGCAGCGATGAGATCGAAAACTTGCTGGGGTTCAGCCACGGGGATGTGGCCGTGCATCGTGACGATTTGGTACTTGTTTAAAGGTTTTTAAATTATGAATGCAGAAGAACTTAAAATCATGTGCCGTGAGGCATACGAAGCCTCTCTTGATTATGCGTTGCTTTCCACCTCAAAGAAAAATGAGGTTTTGCTTAAGCTTGCAGATCTTTTGGAAGAGCGTGAAGCTGAGATCATGGAGATCAATTCAGCGGATGTAAACAATGCAAGCAAACGCGGTCTTAGTTCAGCCTTGGTAGACAGAATGACTTTTACCAAGGCGCGTTTTGATGAAATGGTTGAAGGAGTGAGAAAGGTTGCCTTGCTTGATGATCCTTTAAACAGGATCTGGGACGGCAAAACTCTTCCGTCGGGATTGTCGCTGTATAAACGGGCGGTGCCTTTGGGTGTTGTAGGCGTGATCTACGAGTCGCGTCCCAACGTAACCGTGGACATTGCGGCGTTATGTTTGAAATCCGGCAATGCCTGCGTGCTGCGCGGCGGCTCTGAGTGCCTTAATACCAACAGAAAATTGCATGAAATCATCAAAGAGGCTTTGCAAAAATGCGGCGTATCCGCAGCAGGAGCGGCATTGGTCAACAGCCCCGATCGTGAGCTCATAGCGGTGATGTTAAGTCTTAATGAGTATATTTCGGTACTTATACCAAGAGGCGGGGAAAAACTGCAGCGCAGATGTCAGCAGGAATCATCGATACCCGTGATCATAGGCGGTTTCGGGATCAGTCATATTTTTGCCGATGACAGCTGTGATTTGCAACGTGCCGTCGGTGTCATCGTCAATGCTAAAGTCCAAAAGCCCTCGGCCTGCAACGCACTGGATACCCTGCTTGTACATGAAAAGATTGCCGACAGCCTGATCCCTGCGGTGCTGGAGGCTTTGAAACCTTATCAAGTTGAAGTACTGGCGCACGGCAGGGCACTGGCTTTGGCAAAAGATTATCCTTATATACTAGAGGGCATTGAGGATGATTTTGATCGCGAATTTTTGTCGCTGCGCATGAATCTTAAAGTGGTAGCCGATGTAAAAGAAGCCTGCGAGCATATGAGAAAGCACCGGGCTTCCCATTCAGATGCCATTTTGACCGATAGCAGAGTACATGCGGATCTCTTCGTGCGCTCTGCAGGATCTGCGTGTGTTTACGTCAATGCCTCAACGCGTTTTACCGACGGAGGCCAGTTCGGACTCGGCGCCGAGGTGGCTATTTCCACTCAAAAACTGCACGCGCGCGGGCCTATGAGCCTTGAAGCTCTGACCACGTATCAATATGTGTTAAACGGCGATTATCTGGCAAGAGCCTGATGACAAAGCCTTAAAGAGTACGCATGGACGGATCGTCCTCCTATTTAGGACGATCCGGGAGAGTGCCTGTTGCTTGCTTAGACCGTAAGCGTAAATTATCCGACGGTTAACGTACCGGAATTGCCTTGTCGTTTATTCTTACGTTCAGCAGATTGTCGTTAAGATCAGTTCCCGAAAGTTTTGCAGAGCCTCTGTAGACCTGCTTTACCACATAAGTGCCGCGGGCATGATCTTCGATGTCAAAACTGTCGCCTTGCGGGGTATATCCTTCAGAAGTCTGTACCAAGGAGAATTTCATACCCTGACGTATCCCGCTTTCCTGTCCCAAATCTATGATAAAGCCGTCATCGTCTATGTCTATCACCGTAGCTTCCGGCATGCGGCACTGCAAAACTCCGGCGATGTCATCCCCTGCCTGTTGTGCCAGATTTGCCATGCGCTGTCCGAAGGCTGATCCTTTGAAACGCTCTGATCTCAGATCCAGAAATTCACCCTGTTTAAAAGGCCAGTCGCTTACCATCTCGTAATTGCGTGAAAGCAATACCGAACCTTCATTGGAGTCGTAAACCGTGACCGTAAAAGACAGGGATCTGGTGCGCTGATAAAATATTTTGTCAAAAACACCTTCTCCTGCGTCCGCAGCCGCTGCCGAATTTATCGATCCGGTCACGATGTACTGAGCCTGATGCTGTTTTGCCAGGGCTTCAAGATTGTCCTGCAGTTCTTGATCAGGTGTGTTGCCGTTGGTAGCACCGCGCAAAGAAATGTTGGTTTCAGGCCTTAAAAGCAGGGACGGTATTGAGGAGAGTCGTCCGGTTACTGCCAAAGTAAGTTCGCGATTTATGGTATCTATGCCGGCACTTCCTTGGTAGGCCGTCTGATCTGCATACCCGAATGTGATCGGCAGTACGCTTTTTTTGACGGCAGATGCGGCACAGCTGCCTACATGACTTTCGTCTAATAAAACTTTAACGGTAACGCTGACCCTTCCTCGGGTCTTTTGTTCCGATACCACGATCACTTTGCGCACGGGAACATTGCTTTTTACGCTGGTATCGGAATTTAAAAGCACGCCGCCTTTAAATTCCTGCTGAGTGCTTACCAAGGCACCGGCTTCAAGCCTTGCACTGCGTATGGCATCGTTTACCGCATCGTCGCGTGCTTGTGCTACCGAATCTAAAATCGGGGCATTGCCTTGTACGGTGTGCCAGGCTGCCTGTGCGTTAAAAGAAATTGCCGCAATCACGCCTAAAACGGAAATTTTGATTTTATTGAACATAAGCAAAAGCCCTCTGTGAGGCCGATCGGTGTCAAAAATTATTGATGGCATTGAAATTGCATTAAACGTACCAACAAGCATATTACTATAGAATAAAAACGGAGAGATCTTTAATGACGGCAACAAAGCTCTGTCTTGCGGTGCTGACGGCGTGGCTGACGTTGTCAGGATGCACGTCGAACGTGCCCAAAAGCAACGGTGAATCGCAGGATCTTTATTCAAAACACGGCATGGAGGTAAGTAAGGTGGCCTCTGAGATGGCCGATTCTCTGGTCAAAACCTTAAAACAGGATCTGTCCAAAGAAAAAAGCGGCGGCAGTGAATATCCCAAAATAGGCGTAACATCGTTCGTCGATACCGATACCTATGAGAATGCAGGTTACTTAGGCAGAGCTCTTGGGGAATTTTTCATTCACGAGTTAGACCGTCGCGGCATACCCGTAAGCGAATTCAAGCTTACCGGCAACATCAGCGTCAGCAAAGACGGGGAGGATGTTTTCTCCCGTGATTGGAAGAAACTTGCCGGCAAGGCCAGATTCCGTCATATTCTTGCCGGTACCATTACCCGCAACGAGCAGGGGGTGGTATTGTTGTCCCGCATCATCGACATGCAGTCTGCCGAGGTGAAAGGATCGGCTACCGGATTTATCCCCTATAAAGATCTGCCTTACTGTTACCGTACTGCTGATAAAAACTGCTCGTTTGAAGGGATCGTTTCCTATTCTACCTACATACCGTCTGCTAACAACGTCAAAACCGTCAGTACCGACGGATCGGTAAAAGATACCGTAACTTCGGTACGGGTGACGTCGGTAAGCGCGTCTTCTTCAGCTTATACGGCTGCGGCAGGAAAAAAAACGAACGGTAATGTAAAAGAGGATGTAAGGGATCGCAAAGCCAGAGAAAAACTGGAGCATGATCCTGATTTTAATGACAAGTATTATCCGCTGGGTGCATCGGTTCCGGCTACCTCCACCGGTAATTACGAGCAGTTTATTCATGACAACGGTTCGATGAGCGGGCACGGCAGCGTGATTTATCCTGCCGACACTTACAGAGTAAGCGGGCATTTGGTACGTGATGTGCATGATCAAAGTCAGTATCAGCGTATTGCAGATAATTGAGGAAATTTAAATGAAGTTTTGCTTACTTCAGGTTTTCATGATCACTTTACTGAGTCTGAACGGTTGTTCGGGCATGCTTTCTAGTACTTCGTTTACGCGTGATCTTGCTTATACCGATACGGGTGTACATCGACCTGATGAATTTCCGATTTTGCATGCCACAGGTTATGCGTCAATATCGCGTCAGGCTGGCAGAACTCAAAGCGAGCGTGAGATCATGGCCATGAGGGCGTCAAAGGTTGAGGCTTATCGCGAACTTACCGAGCAGGTAAACGGGCTTTATATCAAAGCCGACACCTCACTTGACGGTACCACCCGTCAAAGTCATGACTCCGTAAAGACTCAGGTGGAAGGATATGTGCACGGCGCGCGCGTGATCAGGCAATATCCTCTTGGAGATACCTACGCAACCGAGCTGGAGCTTGATACCAAGATAATTTACGACTTGTATGATTTGAGGGGGGCGCTGTAATGCAAAACAATACTTTTACTCCTTACGGGGCAATTACTCCCAAGCCTATCAGTTTCTACTTAAACGAGCAGGAGAGTACTCTTGAGCAGCTGTATGCTTTGCTAAAAGACGAGCGTCTTGCTCTGCGCAAAAGAGATCTTGAAAAGGTAAGCTTCATTGCTGAGCAGAAATCGGCGCTGATGATGAAACTCCAGGGTAATGATCAGAAGATCAGATTGAATCCTCAGGCGGCAAAACTTAAAAATGAATTTGCCTCACGAGTGGAGGAGATCAAAGCCTCGCTTTGCGAATGCAAGAAATTAAACGCAATCAACGGCCGTCTCATTACCTTAGCGCTCAACTCGACGCGCAGACTTTCATCGATACTCATGCAGACGCGTGATCGTACCACGCGTAATCTTACTTATACCGATAAAGGGTGCACGGTAGCCAGAGGACCCATGAGGGTAAGCATAGAGTGCTGATCATGCATTTTTAATGAGCTTTACCTTAAATTTTCAAAAAAAGAGATCATAAACGGTGCAAATATGATTTATTTTTTCATTTTTGCGCTGCTATGTCACAATCACTATTCAAAAATTGGACATTTGCGTTCAAAAAATAATCCCTGCGCCGTTTTCGGCTCCGTAAGAGGAAATATCCCGTGCAGTCAACATCAAATTCATCCGCCGTTAAAAGTTCCGGCGGATTAAAACGCTCTTTCGGGTTGTGCGAGGCCATAACCATCACCGCAGGATCGGTGATAGGCGTCGGTCTTTTTACCGTAGGATCCAATGTGGTAGGAGATCTCGGATCTTCGGTGATCCTTGCAACGCTGATAGCTTTGGCCGTCAGTATTTATCCTGCGCTTTTGTATGCGGAGATGGGCGCGGCCCTGCCTTATGCAGGCGGTACTTATCAGTTTGCCTCCATAGGTCTTGGGCGTGCTGCCGGAATGCTGGCAGGATGGAATTTCATCATTTCACTGGTGGCGGTTACAGGCGGCGAGGCTTTGGCCTTTAGCTATTACTTTAAAACCTTGCTGTCAGCCTGCGGCATCGAACTTGAAATTTCCGACATTGCTTTGGCTTCAATAGTGTGCGCAGGATTTGTGGCGGCTAATGTTTTCGGCGTTAAATTTACCGGCAGATTGCAAAATGCTTTCATGTTTTTCTTCTGGGGAGTGGCGTTTATTTGGTTTTTAACCATGATCCCCAACATCAGTCTGCCTAATTTCGTACGGGCACCTGAGTTCCTTCCTGCAGAAGGAAATGTTTCGTTCATGTCATCGGTATGTCTCATCTGGTGGTGCTTTGCAGGGTTTGAAGCCTGTGTGGCAATGG
>CABQMD010000060.1 GCA_902465145.1 uncultured Succinatimonas sp.
GATTGGTACTTTGATAAAGGATCTGTCCGTCGTGATCAAATCCCAACAAGGCTATTTCTTTTAGTATTCGTGCAGCCATTCCCTGAGGACAACGCGGCAGATCCAGATCTTCGATGCGAAGTAAAAAACGTCCTTTCATGGAGCGGCAACGTAACCAGGCGCCGGTTAAGGTGACAAGTGAGCCGAAGTGTAAAGGACCGCTGGGAGTAGGCGCAAAACGGGTAACATACATAGGAAAACAAAACGCCCGCTTCAGGCGGGCATCGGTAAAGAAGGCATTATATTAAAAACAAGTTACTTAAAATCAACCTTCCAATTGTTTTTCTTTTATTTCGGCCAAAGCTTTGCAGTCTACGCATAAATCGGCGGTAGGACGGGCTTCAAGACGTTTGATACCAATCTCTTCTCCGCACTGTTCGCAATAACCGAATTCGTCTTTGTCGATTTTGGCGATGGTTTTTTCAATTTTCTTAATAAGCTTGCGTTCGCGATCGCGGGTACGCAACTCCAGCGCGAATTCTTCTTCCTGAGAAGCTCTGTCGAGAGGATCAGGGAAGTTTGCAGCTTCATTTTTCATGTGGCCTACGGTACGATCCACTTCTGAACGCAACTGATCACGCCAGGCTGTCAAAATCTTGCGAAAATGCTCTTTTTGAGCATCGTTCATGTATTCTTCGCCGGGTTTGGGCTCGTATGGTTTGACACCGGCGATGACTAAAGGTCCCATGGCTTCACTAGAAAGATCTGCTACTTTGTCTTTGTTTCCCATGATCAACATCCTTAGCTGCCGAAGACAGCTTTATCCGGCACGTCGGCCGAGGTTCGTATCATCAACCATCACATTTTAAGTTCAGTGCAAGTTGCACCGATTTTGCTTTAGTTTTCAAACAAAAACAGTATAGCATTTGCTGAAAACGAATACGGTTTCTGTTCTTAAGATTAACCTTAATTTAAAAAGTTGTTTTATTGGTAAAACAACGAATTAAATTTACAACTTGAGTAAAAAAAGCATCTTTGCAGAATGAAAACATTTCTAAAGTTACCTATATCTCAAAAAAAATTATGTGAAGCATCGTCAACTATCAGAAAGTCAGACATTCCGGATTTTCAAAATGTGATGTCTGTGTTTGTAATTGCATCAGGTTTATAACCTGATTTTTTGATTCGGCGGATTATGCGTGATGTAACGTGATGTTGCAAGTATGTACGAGATTTTTTTTGTACAAACTCCCATATTGCACTTTGTTTATCGGTATCGTTTTATAGAAAGACAGATGCTTTATCCGCAAAATTGTCAGGTAACTTGTGATTTTTTTGGTGACTTTTGACATTTTGTCATTAAAAATAGCCTTGCTTTAACTTTTTTTTCCTAATAAGGTGATACTTTCGTTAGGTGTCTATCGTATACCTCTGCTGGAGACGACCGGATATAAGGATCTGAATTATTATGAAACTCAAGCGTTTTTGCGCCAAAGATATGCGCTCGGCTCTGGCTCTTATAAAAGTTGAACTCGGTCCTGATGCCGTGATCATGTCCAGCAAACGCATTAAAGAAGGCGTAGAGATTGTTGCAGGTCTTCAGGATGACACAACTGCTTCCAAAATAAAGCAAGAGAAAAAAACATTAGATCCGCTAAAAAAAATCATCGATAACGATAAGTCATTGTCAAATTATCTTTCAGAATCATTAGATGATGATGAAGTTAAGATCGGGCAATCAGCACAGAGTCGTGATGGGAAGAGAGAAAAAAACGATAAGCAGGAACAGACGACAGCAAACAAGGAGAGTTTTGCCCGCAGTTTGCTTGAAATTTTAAATCGTCAACAGCAGCAACAAAAAAAAGACAGCCTAGTTGAAGGTACAGTTAGCGCTGTTTCTTCTGAAAGGAAATTACAAGTAAAAACATCTCAGGCGGATCCCGAGACTTCTTTAAAGTCAGAACAGGAAAACGTCAAAAAAATGACTCGTAAAGTTCCTCCAGCACCTCTTTCGCAACAACAGGGGATCAAGGAACTGCTGTCGGATTTGAGCGAACGTCAACGCCAAAAAGAAAAAGCCGAAATTAAGCATGGAATAAGTTCTTATGCACAAAAGCCACAGGAAAGATCCAAAACAGAAACTGCAGGCGGCATGGAAAAGATGCAGCAGGAGCTTGAGAGTTTAAGAAAGCTTTTGCAGTATGAACTGGCAGGTCTTATTAAAGATTCGCAAGTACGCGAGCAACCTGTAAGAGCGATGCTGTCAGAAGCTCTGACAGATTCAGGCTTTGATCGCAAATTGGCAAATAAACTTGTAGCCAAAGTCAGTTCCGATGCTTCGGTGAATTTTGCCTGGCGTGAGCTTGAAGAAACTTTGGTTTCTTCGTTAAAGGTAGGCAACGACGAGATAGTGTCAGAAGGCGGAGTCGTCACTTTAATTGGTCCTGCCGGAGTAGGAAAAACCACTACGGCGGCAAAACTTGCTGCCAGATTCGTTTTAAATTACGGACCAAAATCTGTAGCTCTGGTTACCTGCGATCATTACCGCATAGGGGCTGCCGAGCAAATCAAAACCTACGGACGGATCATGGGATGTGCAACTTACGCGGTAAAGTCCGTAGCCAGTCTTAGAATACTGCTGCCCGAGTTGTCAGATAAGAGTTTGGTAATTGTTGATACTGCGGGAGTAGGTTTGTCAGACGAGCGTTTTGAAAAACAATTGTCAGAGCTTAAATCGCAACGGGATCTTTGTCTTAAACACTATTTAGTATTGCCTGCGACAGCACAACGCAGAGTTTTGGAAGAAGCTTGCACGCATTTTGCATCATTAAAACCAAACGGCCTTATTCTTACGAAAACCGACGAGAGCAGTTGTCTTTGTGACGCGCTTTCCATGTGTATTTCGGCAGAGCTCAAGCTTTGTTACATGACCTGCGGACAGAGAGTTCCGGAAGATCTTAAGCTTCCTTCTGCAGGTGAATTCGTAAGACAGGCACTTTTGGGCTTACAAAACGAGACGGCGCGCAGTGCGCTTGGAGATCAGTAATATCATGGGCAATTCTTTGCAAAACCGTAGAGTCAAAGTGATCACGGTAACAGGCGGCAAGGGCGGTGTTGGCAAATCAAGCGTGTCGCTGAATCTGGCCGTGGCATTGTGTCAGTTGGGGCGCAAGGTCATGCTCTTTGACGCAGACTTAGGTTTGGCCAATATTGATGTGATGTTGGGACTTAAAGTTAAGAAAAATTTAGGGCATGTATTAAACGGTGAGTGTGATCTAAAAGACATCATCTTAGACGGTCCGAGCGGTTTGCGTATTGTGCCGGCGTCATCAGGTTTAAGACAGATGGCGGAGTTGTCGCGTGAACAGCACGCAGGACTTATCAGAGCGTTTTCGGAGCTTGATGAGGATATCGATTTTCTGATTGTGGATACCGCTGCCGGAATTTCCGACATGGTGTTGTCTTTTTGTCGGGCCGCGCAGGATGTGATCATGGTAGTCTGCAACGAACCTACTTCGGTTGCCGATGCGTATGCGGAAATGAAAGTTCTTTCAAATGATTACGGAGTAAGCCGTTTTCGCATCATAGGCAACAATTTGAGATCGCTTGAAGAAGGCAAATTGATGTTTGCAAAACTTCTGGCAGTTACCACGCGTTTTTTAAACGTGACGCTTGATCTTATTGCTTGTATTCCTTCGGATCCTGCCGTTCGCAATGCCATACGCAAGCGCAGTTGTGCCGTAGAGCAGTTTCCGCAGTCGCCGGCCAGTAAAATTTTTAGAATGCTGGCAGCGCGAGTAGCACAGTGGCCGATCCCTGAGATCCCGGGCGGACATTTGGAATTTTTTGTTGAAAATCTTGTATCTAATGAATACGACAGTGATCCTCAACAAGTAAACAATGAGGCGGTGACACAGTGACGTACCGCACACAGGATGCATCACAAGCGGTACTTAACCACAAGATCTTATCGAAAACGGCTACAATGTTCTTTGTAATTTCAGTATCAGTCGTTTTTGAAAAGGATAACAGGACCGATTATGGTTAGGCCTAAAAGTTTGGGAACCAGGGCATATCGTGAGGTAAGTCGTAATGACATGGCTCAGAAAGTGGAGCAATATGCACCGCTGGTCAAACGCGTGGCTTTGCATCTTAAAGCCAGACTGCCTGCCTGTGTCGAGCTGGATGATCTCATACAATCCGGAATGCTAGGTCTTATGGATGCATTAAGTCATTTCGAAGACGGTCGAGGAGCGGCTTTTGATACGTATGCCACCATACGTATTCGCGGTGCCATGATCGACGAAATGCGTCAATCCGATTGGGCTCCGCGTGCTGTACATCAGGGAACGCGTCAGATTTCCGATGCCATATCCAAATTGTCATCACAGTTAGGACGTCAGCCTAAAGATACTGAGATAGCCTCGGAATTGGGGGTGACGCTTGAAAAATACCGTCAGATGCTGTTTGATTCTTCAAATTCTCAGATCATAGGTATTGATGATTTGGGAGTAAGCGACGATGTAATATCCGAAGACGGAAATCATCATGGGGATAAGCTTTTTGAACTTTTGGCTACATCTGAATTCAAACAGGCTTTGGCAAAAGCCATTGCCAAATTGCCAAAACGTGAACAGCAGGTATTGTCACTTTATTATGATGAAGAATTGAATTTAAGAGAAATCGGTCAGGTATTGGATCTGTCGGAATCAAGAATTTGTCAAATCATGACACAATCGATGTCACGTCTTCGGGCGTCGTTACGTGGATGGCAAAATACCTGAAACAAAAAAGATTACGTTACGCGGCGGTTTGACTCAAGTATGAGACGAAATTGACCGTTATAAGAAAAAGGCATTAGTGTGTTTTGGACAAAATCCGATCCAAAGCCGCGAAGAGCCGCAAGGAGCAGAAATTTTGGATAAGAACATCAAGATCCTGATCGTGGATGATTTTTCCACGATGCGTCGCATCATCAAAAACCTCTTGCGAGATCTCGGATATAACAACACCTATGAGGCCGATGACGGAGCTACCGCTTTGCCTATGCTGGAATCCGGAGATTTTCAATTTGTGATCACCGATTGGAATATGCCGATCATGCAGGGCATTGATCTTTTACGTGAAATCAGAAAAAGTCCGAAACTAAAAGCTATGCCGGTATTGATGGTGACGGCAGAGGCAAAGCGCGATCAGATCATCGAAGCTGCCAAAGCCGGTGTCAACGGTTACATAGTCAAGCCTTTTACCGCGGCTACGCTTAAGGAAAAGCTTGATAAGATTTTTGAACGTTTTGCATAAGGTAGGCTATGGACAACAAGGAAAACACAGCCTCCGTGACTGAGCATCTTTCTGTACAGGAAATGGACGAGATAAGGGATTTACTCGAAGCCGGAATGCAGGAAGAAGCTGAGGCTCAGTTTCTTGAAGTTGCAGGACGTTTGAAAAAAGATGATCTGTACAACGCTGTAGGTTCGCTTACACGAGATTTACATGAATCGCTTTTGAAATTTACCGAAGACGACAGACTTAAAACCATTACCAATGTGGAAATGCCGGATGCTTCGGAACGTCTTAAAACTATCATCAATATGACAGGAGAAGCGGCCAACACTACTTTGGATGCAGTCGATGCTTGTATTCCGAAAATCCGGGATTTGGTTGCAGTGTTAGAAGATCTTCTGCCTGCCTGGAAAGAACTGATGAAGGGGCAAATAGACAGGAATACTTTCGTAGCGCTGTGCCATAAGGTTGATACCCTTATAAACAAAACCCAAAAGAGTTCGGATGATGTTTCGTCGCAATTAAACAGCATCATGATGGCTCAAGGATATCAGGATTTAACAGGTCAAATGTTGCAAAAGGTCATCGGTTTGGTTTCGGAGGTTGAAGACAAACTGGTGAGTTTCTTAGT
>CABQMD010000061.1 GCA_902465145.1 uncultured Succinatimonas sp.
ATTGACGTTTTGCCCGAGAAGGTGCAGTTCGCGCGCTCCTTCCTGAAGATGATTTCGGCATTCTTTTAAAATGTCGGCAACATCACGGGATTTTTCTTCTCCGCGGGTATAAGGAACTATGCAATAGGTACATTTATTGGAACAGCCTTCCATGATGGTAACGAAGGCCGAAGCGCCGCGACGTCCCTGCAACGGCAGAGAGTCGAATTTTTCCATGGAATCTGCTTCAACGTCGCATACGGGACTGGAAGTCGCTTTGTAAAGCTCGATAAGATCAGGAAGACGGTGTATGGTTTTAGGAGAGAATACTATGCTTACACCGCGATCCTCGTCTAAGATCTTTTGCCCAAGTTCGGTACCTACGCATCCGCCCAGAGCCACAATGGTCTCGTCGCGAACGTCTCCTTGGTGACGCCAGGCGTCGATTTGATTGAAAACTTTATTTTCTGCCTTGGCACGTACGGCACAGGTTACCAATACGACTATACTTGCATCTTTTGGCGACGAAACTTCGGCATAGCCTTTTGAACTTAAAAGATCGCGTATGCGTCCGGTGTCATATACATTCATCTGGCAACCCCAGACGGCAATATAAAACGTTCCGAGTTGAAGTTTGAAATCGGCAGTCTGATTTGCGTTTAAATTGGTGATCATGATTTTTGTCAGTGCTTAAAAATTTTCGAAATATTGTACAAAGCGGAATGATTTTTTGCACGGGTGGGGATGTTTTAAGAACACAGTGTTTTTACCGCATATCAGTTTTGACGTAAATAATCTTCACTTTCCTTAAAGTAGCGTTCGCTCTCATGTCTTAAATCACAGCCTGCGGCAACATAGCGAACTATTTTTTTTACCAAAGTCTCAAGTTCGGATCCTTCTTGGTAGTCGGCCGGGGCGAAATATCCTATGCGGTGATCACGCATAAGGCGGTATACCTGACTTTTGTCGCGTTTTACCGGATCGAACACGCCTATTGCGTGACCTCCGAAAGAGTTGACCAGTTTCATGCACGGTATATCCGTAGCAGAATCTCCTATATAAATCATATTTGAGAAAGGAACACGCATTTCGCTTGGTTTGTAGTAAGTATTTACATCATCGTCATTTACGTCGATAGCTCCTTTTTCTATGCGGAAGAGAAACTGAGTCTTGTTGGTGAAATTGATGATCTGCGCAGGCCATACGGCACTGCCGCCTTCATTGTAAAGAAAGGTGTTTGCGTAGATCATCTTGAATTTTTTGCCTATTTTGGTGCCTTCTATCATATCCTTGATCCCTGAGGAAATGATGTAATGCTCAACTTTTAACTGATATTCGCTGCCTAATTTTTCCATGCGATCAAACCACGTGTCGACACCGTCATACAGTTTTACTTTTGAGCCGAAGCGTTTTAAGGTTTCTTTTTTGACGTAGAAGTTGTTTTCAGCCCCTTTTAACATCAGATACATATACGCAAGATTGGGATCCATCCCGTGACCGTGAGCCATTTCGTTACAACGTTTCCAAAACTCCTGAACGTTTTCCTGCAATTTTTGAATATACCCCTGCGCCTGCATATCCTCAGGGGAGAGGGTTTTGTCAAAGTCGTAGCAGAAGGCAAGAATGTCAGAAGTTTCGTCGTTGCGCTTTTTATTCAAGCTGTTCGGGGCAGAATCATTGGCTGTCATTAGAATTTGCTCTTTGGTTTTGAAGAGAATATAACAGGAAAAAACGCCTAAGATCACGAAAAAAAGCTTTTTTCTGAAAAGCTTCTGCTCCGAATGATGACGAGATGGCGTACAGAACTGAAATATTTTAATTTATTTAATAAAAAAACATAGTAATCAATATGTTAAATCACAAAACTTCAAAAATTTCGTTTTTATGTTGTGAAAAGTGTTTGACAAGTTAAAAAACGTCGCTATAATCGGCACCGTTGTTCAGTAGCCCTGCGGCGACAAACCGTGATAGGGGTATAGCCAAGTGGTAAGGCAGCGGGTTTTGATCCCGCCATTCCCTGGTTCGAACCCGGGTACCCCTGCCATATTATGGATACGGAACGACATATTCAGAGTTGGGGCATAGCCAAGTGGTAAGGCAGCGGATTCTGATTCCGCCATTACCTAGGTTCGATCCCTAGTGCCCCAGCCAACTCTTTGACAAGTGGCTAAGTAGCTCAGTCGGTTAGAGCGCGGCACTCATAATGCTGAGGTCACTGGTTCGATTCCAGTCTTAGCTACCATCTGTTTTTAATCCTCGGTATTTTCAGGTTGATAAGACTTTGAGTCAGCAGACTTGGCGGTCGAATTCTGTTTTTTTCTCCCTTATTTTGTGCAAAAACGTTTTTTTTGACTAATGCATGCTGATCCCGTCAAACTAAAAGGATCAGTAAGCTTTTTTTAAACGTGATGAGGACTCAACATGATCCCGCGCATCGACAATCTGCCTGAAGTATCAATTCTTTATCGTGAGTATTTGACCGAACTTAAAAAATTAGGTTTTACAGGTGATATTGAAGAGGAACATTCCTCACGCCTTTTGTGTGCCACTGACAATTCAGTCTATCAGTGCATGCCTCAGGCGGTGATCTTTCCGCGCTCTTGCAATGATATTGCCCTGGCAATGAAATTGCGTTGTCACAGTGATTACAAAAGTGTGATCTTTACCCCGCGCGGCGGCGGTACCGGAACCAACGGACAGTCGTTAAACCGCGGCATAAGCGTGGATTGTTCCCGTTATTTGAAGGAAGTAAGAAATTTTAATATTGAAAAACGTGAGATCACGGTTCAATCAGGCGTGATCAAAGATGAACTTAATGAGCTTATAAAAAAAGACGGCTTGTTTTTTTCTCCAGAGCTTTCAACTTCAAGCCGCGCCACCATAGGCGGTATGGTAAGTAATGATGCGGCGGGGCAAGGTTCTTTAAAATACGGCCGCACTTCAACTCACATCAAGGCTGTCACCGTGGTTTTAAGCGACGGTTCGATAGCTACGTTCGGACCGGTAAACGGCAGTGAACTTGATGAAAAAATGAAATTGCCGGGCTTAGAAGGTGAGCTTTACCGTACGCTGGTACCGCTGTTAAAGACCAACAGTTCTAAGATTTGCGAGGTTTTTCCCAAGTTAAACCGTTTTATGACCGGTTATGATCTTTATCATGCTTATGATGTAACTACCGGTACAGTCAATCTTTCCCGTCTTATTTGCGGTGCCGAAGGTACTTTGGGAATATTGTGCGAAGCCGTGCTTGATCTTACGCCGCTGCCGAAATACCGATCTTTGCTGGTGGTCAAATACGACAATTTCTTTTCTGCTTTAAAAAATGCCATCCCGCTTATAGATGCCGGAGCACTCTCCGTGGAGACCGTAGATTCCAAAGTCTTAAAACTTGCCATGCAGGATAATATCTGGCTTTCGGTGCAGGAATATATAAAAGAAATACCAGGAAAAGAAATAGCAGGGCTCAATATAGTTGAGTTTGCAGGTGACGATGTCTTAAAAGAGCAGGAAAAACTTGAAAATCTGTATAAGGATTTGTTTTCTTGTGCACAGCGGGAACAGGATGGGATCCTGGGAGTGCAAAAAGTTTTAAGTGTCCAAGGTATTGCCGCTGTCTACGGTATGAGAAAAAAAGCCGTGGGACTTTTGGGCAATGCCGCAGGACGTCGCAAACTGGTCGCCTTTACCGAGGATACCGTGGTTCCTCCCAAACATCTTGCCGATTACATACGTGAGTTTCGTGCTCTTTTGGATTCTAAAGGCGTACCTTACGGTATGTTCGGACATGTGGATACCGGACTTATGCATGTAAGGCCGGCACTTGATCTTACTACCGATGAAGACAGGCGCAAGCTCATAGAGATCTCAGAAGGAGTGGTAAAGCTTGTAGCCAAATACCAAGGGCAGATGTGGGGTGAGCACGGAAGAGGCTATCGCAGCGTATTCGGAGAGTATTTTTTCAAAGAACTGTACCCGCTGGCCCGTAAAGTAAAAGAAATATTCGACCCTGACAATATTTTAAATCCGGGGAAGATTTGCGTGCCGTTTTCAAATGATCAGGACAAACTGGTAGCTATAGACGGCCCCATGCGCGGAGATCTTGACCGTACTATTCCACAAAATATACGTGAAAGTTTCAAAGGTGCGGTAAGTTGCAACGGCAACGGCCAGTGTTTTAGCTATTCAAAGTCAGCATTGATGTGTCCGAGTTATCGTTATACCAGGGATCACGTCAGAAGTCCCAAGGGATATGCCGAACTCATGCGCGAATGGTTAAGACTTGTGAATGACAAAGGTTTCAGTCCGTCGGCCGAGGAAGCGTCGGCTTTAACCTCGATCCCAAATCCTGTGCACTTTTTTTACAGACTGTACAATACTTTTTGCGATAAAAACGGGGATTACAATACCGAGATCATGCAGAAGATCAGGACTTGTCTTGCCTGCAAATCCTGTAAAGGAGTTTGTCCTGCACATGTGAACGCAGCTGATCTTAATTCGCGTTTTATTTCGATGTATTACGATCGTTATTTAAGACCGTCTATGGATTTGTTGACGCTTAATGCTGAGTGGCTGATCCCTTTGTCGGCAGCATTTCCCAAGCTTTCCAACGCAGTGTTTAAAAATTCATTATTTAAAAAAGTTTGTGCAAAAGTGTTCGGACTTACTGATCTGCCGCCTTTTTCTGAAAAATCTTTAAAGGAGCAATGCAGACAAAACGGATTTAAATTGCTTTCATCTAAACAAGCCGAGTCAGAATCCCCTGAGATCCTGATCGTAACTGATCCTTTTACCGCAGCTTATGAAACTGACGGACTCATAAATTTTGCCAAACTGATAGCTAATTTGGGATACAAAGTGCAATTTTTGCGCCCCTATATCAACGGAAAACTTATGGTGATACGCGGTGCACGCAAGAAATTTGTCCATTTTGCCTCAAAGCAGGCAGCTCGGCTTGCAGCCCTTGCTCAAAAAGGCATAACTTTAGTCGGGTACGATCCTGCTCTTACCATTTGTTATCGCGATGAATATCCGGCTATTTTGGGAAATACACGCGGTGAATTTGAGGTATTGCTTCCTGAAGAATGGCTGTCACAGGCTGTAAATGATCCTAAAACCGATAAGATCCTGCAGGCTCTGAGAAAAGATCTTACGTCAGGTTTTGACGAGCCTTATTATTTATTTGCGCATTGTACCGAGCAGGCTCTGTTGCCTAAATCAGTAAGACAGTGGCAGGAGATCATGCAGGCGTTCGGACTTGAGCTTTTACCCGTACCGGTGGCCTGTTGCGGAATGGCCGGATTGCACGGTCATATGGTGCAAAATCTTGAGGAAAGTTATGCAGTTTATAATCGTAACTGGCATGTTGAAATTTCTTCAAGACCGTTTGAACGTTGTCTTGTAACCGGTTATTCATGCCGATCTCAGGTGGAACGCATGGAGGGTAAAAAGGCAAAGCATCCTGTGGAGATCTTAGAAAGGCTTTTTGAGTGATCTGTTTTTAACCGCAGTACCGGAGCTTTCTCTCCGCTCCGGTATTAAAGATCGCATATGTTCAGTGCGGATGCCTTCCGTCAGACAGCACCTAACGAGTTGTCGTGATCCTTGAGTTTCTGTTTGAATTCATCAAGTTTGGGACAATCCAAGAACCAGTGCATGGCCTGTTCAAGAAAACCGAGATCGCTTTTTTTGGCATCAAGGCTTGTGGCAATCTCGTCAGGCCAGGAGCCGTAGCGCCAAGTCACGAGATTTTTAAGGTTTGAGAAGGAGGCTTTTAACATGCCTTCAGCTTTACCTTCAGCCCTGCCTCTTGCTTCGCCTTCGGCCCTAAGTTTCTCCCTGTCACCTTTGTTTATTCTCTCGCGCCAAGAGGCTATCCAATCTTTTTCCATACCGTTCTCTTCCGTATCGTTCA
>CABQMD010000062.1 GCA_902465145.1 uncultured Succinatimonas sp.
AAATATATTTTATTTATTTATAACATAAACAGAGAATAATAATGCTGTTTAGAAATGCTTTAGAAGAAGATTTACTTGCTATAACAAACATATACAATCATGAAATAGTCAATAGCACGGCTACATTCGATGAAAAAGAAAAAAAACTGCAAGAGCGTAAAATCTGGTTTAAAGAACACCAGAAGAGCCCCTACATGCTGATCGTAGCCGAGCATAACGGAAAAATCGCAGGCTACGCATCTCTATCTGCTTACGGCTCCAAGGATGCATTTTCCTGTACTGCCGAATTATCAGTTTATGTGGATAAAAAGGAACGGGGACACGGGGTCGGAGAACAATTGATAAAAGAAGTGATCAAAAGAGCAAAAACTGGCGGCAAACTGCATCTCTTGATTTCATTGATCACCTCATCAAACCAGGCTAGTATTGCCTTACATAAAAAAAATGATTTTACATTTTGCGGTCGTATCAATGAAATTGCCCGAAAATTCGGGCAATTTCAAGGGATAGATATCTATACTCTCATCTTGTGATCAATATTTAAACACCGGCACTGAACCTACATGGTATTTGATAATGATATCTGCTACTTCCTTGGTCTGGTAGGCTTTTACCACTTCCTTGTATAAAGGATTATCTTTATCAGCTTCTCTGGCGGCAATAATGTTGATGTATGGATTATCCGGATCCACTTTGCCGACGCCATCTGAGAAAATCGGATCCTTGATGGGATCTATGCCGTTATCAACACAATAATTGTTATTGATGATTGCTCCCGCCACATCAGGTAACAAACTCGGGGTATTACCGGCATCTACTTCATAAATCTTAATATTTTTAGGATTAGATGTGATATCTCTTACCCCCGGAGTATATCCTGCCTCCGGATTAAGCTTAATCAGACCAGCAAGTTCCAGAACCTTAAGAGCTCTGCCGCCGTTGGTAACATCGTTGGGAATTGCTATGGTGTCTCCTTCTTTTAATTCATCCACCGATTTGATTTTTTTGGAAAATAACCCAAGAGGAGCAATCAAAGTATCACCTATTCCCACATTGTGAAATCCTTTTTGCTCGTTTTCAGCTTTTAAGAATGCAACGTGCTGGAAAGAGTTCAAATCAATTTCCCCGTCATTCAACGCTCTGTTTGGTAAGGTATAGTCGGCAAATTTTACCAAAGTAAGTTTGATCCCTTTGGGTTCAAGTTGTTTTTGCAAATACTGCCATTCTTCATTGTGTTCTCCGACAAGACCTACCTTCACCTCTTTAAGTTCAGTTTTGGTAGAAGCGGTAGTCTGTTCTTTAGCTTCTTCTTTACCACAACCTGCGAGCAATACCGTCGCAATACCCAAAAACAGTAATGAAGCTTTACCTAACAATTTCATTTTTTCTCCGAAATAATTTTAAAAAAAGATAAAACGGTATCTGACATTCGCCTAGTGCGAAAGTTTCCTGATGAAATAGTTACCGACCGACTGAATCACCCATACGCCTATTAAGATCACCAACACCGTCACGTAGGTAACGTCGGTTTGTCCACGCTGATGACCGTAGCGTATTGCAAAGTCTCCCAAACCGCCTCCGCCTATGGCACCTGCCATTGCCGTAAGACCTATAAGGCTTATTGAAGTTATCTGAGTAACTCTGATAATGTTTGGAATACTTTCCTTAAGATATACACGGAAGATGATCCCTAAATTTGAAGATCCCATGCTCTTGGCAGCTTCAACCAACCCTGCATCCACTCCGGCTAAGGCACTTTCAACTTGTCTCGAGAAAAAAGGGACCGTGCCAATTACCAAGGGCACAAGTGCACCTGTAGTACCGATAGCCGTTCCTACTACGAAACGAGAAAGAGGGATCAATGCGGCCAGCAAGATCACAAACGGAATGCTTCTGAATATATTCACCACGGCACTTAACGTTGAAAACACTCTGCGATTTTCCATAATTGCACTGGGAGCGGTAACGGTTAACACCGTGCCGAAAAACAAACCGAATACGAAAGCAATGAGACCTGACACAACCAACATGTACAAAGTCTGCACAACAGCAGTCCACAACTCGTCAGGCTTGTCCATTACGTTAGGGATAACGGTATTTAAGAAATCAAGCATCTGCCAATACCTCCACTTTGACCTGTTTAGCTCTCAAATAATCAAGCGCTGCTTCAACATTTTCAGGTTCTCCTGAAAAAATTCCCACCGTTCCTCCCAAAGGAGCTCCGTCCAAAAGTTCTATATCCGCAAACAGGATATTCATGGTGATCATGTATTTATTGGAAACGGTAGATATTAAAGGCTCTGATACCCCTTGTCCCGTATAAGACAGACGTACAAATTTCTCCCCGTGATGCAGATTCAGGATCTGCGGATATTTAGTTGCAATAACATCAGCTTTGGAAAGACTTGATGCAGCCTTCAAAAAGTTTCTGGTAACCTCATTTTGAGGATTGGCAAAAACCGAGAACACTTCCCCCTGCTCTACGATTCGACCTCGTTCCATTACCGCCACACTGGTGCAAATATCTTTAATTACCGACAACTGGTGAGTAATGATCACTATGGTTAAACCAAGTTTTTGGTTGAGCCTTTTCAGAAGTTGCAATATTTCATGCGTAGTAGTTGGATCAAGAGCTGACGTAGCCTCATCGCAAAGCAAAACCTCAGGATCACAAGCCAGCGCACGAGCTATGGCTACTCGTTGCTTTTGCCCGCCGGAAAGCTCCGAAGGATAATTTTCCAAACGATCGGATAATTCCACCAATTGCAAAAGTTCTTTTGCTTTATTTAACTGTTCTGAACGTTTAAGACCGCGATACTGTAGCGGATAAAGAACATTTTCCAATACGGTTCGTGACGGCATAAGATTGAAATGTTGGAAAATCATTCCTATTTTTGCACGTACGGCCCGCAACTGCCGTTCAGAAAGAGTGGTCAATTCCACTCCGCCTACCTCTACACTTCCTCCGTCATCAGGTCTTTCCAAAAGATTGATGCAACGTACCAACGTAGATTTGCCAGCTCCTGAAAAACCGATCACACCGAAAATTTCCTTGTCTTTGACGGTGAGATCCGCTTTTTCAACTGCTTTGATTGCGGTTTTTCCTTTATAAAATGTTTTACTGATATTCTTAAGCTTAATCATTTTGTTCTCAGAAAAAAGTCTTCTTAGTACGACTACTGCTCGCTACAAGATCCTATCTAAAAGAGCTTTTAATTGAATGAATATCACACAGTGTATAGATAAAATGTCTAATACACAACGTGTATTATTATATTTTTTTATAACTATATAAAAAATTGAACCATTAGTAAATGGAAAATCTTATACAGATAGCTGATTTTTACCGACTTAATTTAGTAAAAAACTATTGCTTTACATAACAAAAAAAACCTGATAAACACCAGAGCTTCTACAATCAACAACCAAAACTAAAGAAAAAATTTGCTAACCGATGACACTTTATCTATTCGATCACCAACGGTAACTCCACCGTAAAGATCGAGCCTTTTCCTGTTTTGCTCTCAATTTTAATGCTACCGCCCATCAGTTTTAAAAGAGAAGCAACCACTGCCATTCCCAGTCCTACACCTTGCTTGACATTCCCGACTTCTTTTGCAAAAGGCTCGAAGATATGTTTTACAAATTCTTCGCTCATCCCTCTGCCGGAGTCTTTACAAACAAAAATATAACGTCGCATACCATCTGTCGCGGCTTCACAGTCATACAATGATAACTCAACAATGCCTCCTGACGGAGTGTACTTCACGGCATTTGACGCAAGATTAGTCAGGATTTGCCTAAGGCGTTGCTGATCGGCAACTACCTTATTGAATTTCAAGTTTTTAAGATCAAGATCCAACTTTATTCCCGATGCAGCCGCCTCAATCCTATATTGTGATGCCACGTCTTCTGCCAAAAGTTTCAGATCACATGGATCTTCTGCCAAAACGATTCTGCCGCCATTAAATTTATCCAAATCTACGACATCATCGAGTACTTCTATCATACTCTTTCCCTTGGTACTGATCGTTTCCAAAGCCTCCTGAAGACGGCGATCCAATTTTGGTAATTCTTTGACTCTGTTTGAGATTGCAATAACAGAAGCAAGTCCGTTTCCGATATTTTCGCTTACCTTGGCAAGAAGTTTTGAAAAAGCCGCAGCAGAGGCATGAGCTGCAGACAGAGCATTCATAGAGGCCTGAACTTTATCAAGATCCATATTTACACGTTTATCTACAAGCCTGATCACAAACCCCGCTTTCAAAGAGTCATCTTCTGCTCTGAATTTTGTCAGTTGCAAGCAAAACCAGTGACTGCAACTGTCTGACAATAACATCTGTGATTCCGTTGATAATTTCGCTTCTGCAGATTTGAAAAAATCTTCAATCGCTTCAGGTGAAAATTTAGAAGCGAAATCATCGTGCGAAGATTTGATGATCCTCGAACAAAAATACGCATAAATTTCCTTATAACTGCATTCTCCGCTTCCCTGAACAGGCTCTCCGTTGACACAGATCATACGAAAAACATCAGACACCGGATCATATATACCTATAACAGAACAGGTAGAGGCCAAAGCTTTGATAAAAGACCAGGAAAAATCAAATAATTCCGAAGTTCTGTTCTTTTCACCGGAAAAACGTACAAACAATCTGAAACTGCCGTCCGTTTCGCGAATTCTTCTGACACTTGCCTGAAGTTTACGGTCGCGATGATTGATAACTATCTGATGATGTTTACCGTCTTCTGCTGTAGCCAGCAAACAGCTCTTCAATTTTTCATTCTGCAAAAACTGAAACAATGAAGGATGCCCAAGATCACTTACTGACTTAGTTTGTTCAACTCCGAAAAGACTCTTTCCTGCAGTATTCATCTCATAACAGGAAAAAGGTTCCGCGGCTTTTATAAGAACCATAGCCTCAGACGCAGAATCAAACAAGAATCTCGTACTTCTGGATAGTGCCATTACATGACGACCGGCACGTCGCAACGTTCTTACACACAGATACATCAACACGAAAAAGAGGAGCACTGCCGCAATCTGTAACACCAAAAGAGATCTCAACGACATTACACTGGAAAGCAAAGTCTCACGCGGAATAGCTGATACCGTAAACCAAGAACTCTCCATTCCTACGGGAGAAAGAATTACGTGAAAAGCTCTACCATAAACATTAACTTCAGCTTGAGCAGTACGTCCGTAAAGCATGGCTTCAGAAAATCCTTCTCTTGCTTCCTTATTTTCAGGATCTTCAAGAAGCATTCTGAAGAGCTCTTCGACTTGAACTTTTGAATTTTCACTCTGCTCGGACAATAAAATCTTGTTTTTTCCGTCTATCAAACAATAGATATTTTCAGAACCAAATTCGTTTTCGAAAAACCCTCCTGAAATCTTTTTTAAATTCAATTCTTTAACTAGCAATGTCTGTTGTCCGTTTGACAAGGTGAAGCTTGAGTAAAAATCAAAAATATTATGATTTCCCGATGGCAGATCGTGTACTCCAATCATTCCGGATCCTTGTGCCGACGGATCCAGAAGCTGCTCTATAGCTTCATCACGATGTTGAGACGACGGATAAACTTTACCGTCAGGAAAATACAAATACAAAGAAGGTTCAACTGCATGGAAATAAGCCATGATCCTTTGCAGCTCTTGACGATCCGAAGCTTTTTGTAATTCCCGACGAACTTCAAAAAGTCCTTTCATTTCTTCATTTAATCTAAAAGCAAGATCATCTGCCTGACTTTCATTTGCAACTTTTTGATTGGAGATCCCTTGCTCCCACAGGACACTTTTTACAGTATTTTCAAATAATACAGCTGAAATGACGATCAAAACGGGGATCGCCAAGCTTAACACCAG
>CABQMD010000063.1 GCA_902465145.1 uncultured Succinatimonas sp.
TTTGTCGAAACCATGCCCGATCCTTTGCCGTCCATGCTGAATCAGCAGCGCATAGAGGATTGCTCGCGTACGCTCAGAACCTCGCTTATGACCAGTACCGCTCAGATCTTAAAAGATCAGCTTATGCCGTCGGTGGTAAACGTATTGTCGTTTGCGGTAAACCTCGTGATAGTGCCTATTTTTATGCTGTTGATGCTGGCCAACAAAGAAACTCTGCAAAGGCGTATGGTGACCTATGTATTGCCTGCAGACAGTGCTCTTATTCACCGTTTTTGGCCGAAACTTAATGCACAGTTGCACTCATATGTGAACGGATCATTGATGCATATTGTGATCTCAGGAGTTGCCAATTGTCTGCTTTTCTGGGCTTTCGGGTTGCAGTATACGGTGCTTTTGGGCGTAGCCATGGGCTTTTCGGTGGTGATCCCCTATGTAGGTGCGGTATTGGTAGGAGTGCCGGTATTGCTTTTTGGCGTCATGCAGTACGGCTTTACTTCGGTATTTGTATGGTTTCTGACGGCATGGCTTATTTTGCAGTTGCTTGACAGCTATGTCTTAACCCCCATGCTGTTTTCAAAGACCATGAACCTTGACGCATTTTCCATACTCTGCGCCATTTTGGTATTCGGAACGCTGTGGGGATTTTGGGGAGTGGTGTTTTCCATTCCTTTGGCACGCTTTATCGATACCGTGATCTCACAATGGCCGAGAGTAAACGACGATGAAGAACAAAAAGTCGTTGCACAATTGCCGAAACCTTAAAAAAAACCTCGGGATCCCGAGGTTTTGGTGTTAGTTAAGGTGAACCTTTGCGTCAGTACATCAAGGCATAGAGTTTGCCGCGGTAGAGCTTTTGCAGCGGATCTCCTGAAAGCGTGCTCAGAATGTCGATAAAAGTTTTCTTGATCTCGGCTTTGTTCAAATCCTGCTTTAGGATCTCATACAACATTTCCAAGGCTTCTTTGTGTTTGCCAGCCTCTGACAAGGCCGCAGCGTAACGGCAGGTCAGCTCATCATCCTGCGGATTAGCCTCGTGATCTTCTTTTAGCTTGCGTAATTCTGGACTGTCGGCTGCCTGCTCTGCAAGAGTAAGAGCCGAGACCAAGTCTTTATATTCCTGCGAATTTTGTTCTTCACGCCCCGGGTTATCCAGAAGTTCGTGAGCTTTTTGGCAGTGTTTTGCCTTGATACACAGTCTGGCGTAAATAAGTTTTACTTCAAGTTTCTTAGGTTCTGCCTGATAGGCTGCGGCTGATTTTGTAAGAGCCGTCTGCAAATCACCCGAAGCTTCTGCTTCCAAGGCGGCACGTACCAAAAGCTCGGCTTCGGAAGGCTGGTATTTTTTTACCAGATCGGCAACGCCGCTGGTGACGGCATCACCTTCAAGCGCGTCGACAGGCTGTCCTTTTGAGAAAACTATCAGAGCAGGTACCGAGCGTAACCCAAGTTGCATGGCTACGGCCTGTCCGACTGCAGAGGTTACGTCCGCTTCTGCCAGAGAAACATAGGGATTGTTTTCTGCGACCGCGGCTTTAACTGCGGCGGTTGCCTGCTGGCATTCAGGCGCGTCTGCAAAAAAATAAACGAAGACAGCTTTATTCTGTGATCCTTTGAGGATCAGCTCTTGTACGTTTTGTTCGGTGAGCAGCATGGCACACTTCCTTCTTAACAAGGCGGCACTCCTAAGGAATTTTCCCCGCAATGGAAGCCGCAAATTTTTTCAGGCGAATGCCGTGCGGAATTTAACCGGAAGCGAACCGGTGAAGACTTCTGGAGATTTTTCCCTGAAGTTCACAGCATTGCCGTTAAGTAATTTTCCCGTCGAAAGATCATCTTCAGGACGGGAAAGCCGCATTTAGCCGAAAACGGCGTCAATGAATGAATCTGTTGAGCTCGCGCGTTGCTCCTATAAGGTGCTCGAGATCCGGGGTGATGGCTTTGTATTCACCGCCGCTTTCGGTATACGCTTCGCCGTTGCTCTTATATATGGAGACGGATCTCGGACTTATCAAGATGAGGGAATTTCCATCCTGCGTGGTGAGATAACTGCGCGATCCCGGATTTAAAAGATCTCTGCCCAGAGAATATGAAGCAGGATCAGATACTATGCCCAAAAGTTCGCGGCCTACGGTAGGAGCAAAGTCAAAATGCGAGGTGAGATCCTGACAGCTGACTCCGCGTTTTAAACCGTCAGGCCAGATCACGATAAAAGGAACGTGCTGACGCTGTCTCGGGTACAGTTGAGAGTTGTTACCCAATTGAGGGTTCCCGCAGGCGGAAGTGATCACCACCATGGAGTGCTGAAGCAGCCCTTTTTCTTCAAGAGTTTTAAGGTAAAGGCTTAATTTTTGATCCAGCGTCCTTAAGATGTTGCGAC
This sequence comes from uncultured Succinatimonas sp., assembly GCA_902465145.1. Classification (GTDB taxonomy): domain Bacteria; phylum Pseudomonadota; class Gammaproteobacteria; order Enterobacterales; family Succinivibrionaceae; genus Succinivibrio. The sequence continues at coordinate 2,378 of CABQMD010000063.1, forward strand.
GTTTTTGAACGGATAGCGCAGTTTGGGTAAGGGCGTTAAAATTAAGGGTTAAAGCAGTGCGCCTTTCATTGTCCTGGGTATTTTCCAAGGCTTTGACAAATACTTCATCGTCTTTTGGAACTTCGGTGAAATTCAATGCACGCATTCCCTGAGGAATGGTAAGTTCTTTTGTATTACCTTCTTTTGATTCTATGAGTCGTATGCTGTATTCGTTGCGGAACATTTCCTCGCGTACTACCGGGTAAACGTTGCGACTTTTGAAGGCCGGAGCGTATTGCACCGGAATACCGTAACTTGAGGCAAAGAAATTTGATTCACGATCTTGATACGGCAGATAGTGCTCTTCAAAGCTGTGGTAACTTTTTTTCAAGGACAGCAGTTCGGGGGTGTCTTCTGCATTCAGATCGCTGTAGGACAAGCCGTTGATAAAAATAGCGATCAGCGATGCGTGCGAGGCGCTGCTTTCGTCTATTTGCAGAGGCTCCAAAGGATAGACGAACCGGGTATCGCTGTTGCGTTTTTCATCGTTGACGGCATTGAATCCGTGATTTGAAAGAAACGATCTGGCCGTGAGCGGATAGTGTGCAGGGTAGACATTGCGCATGGCGGTGATCCCGCGGTATCCGCTGGCATCGGCCCAGGCACTCAAACCGTGACTTGACACAAATGACACCATGGCTACGGTACAGAAGATCAAGGGGAAATAATTGTGCCTTGTCTTGTAAAGTTCGCGATTTGAAAGTTTAAAAGCCAGACACTGCAGAGCAATCACCGCAGGGATCGCAATGTACATGAAGTTATAGTTAAGTCCGGTAGTGAAATCCAAATCCTCTACCATAAGATGCAATACCGGCATGCTTAGATGAACTTTTGCCGCAAGATAGAGTTTGACGTCAAACAGTAAAAGCAAATCGCATAAGCTTGCAATAATTATGCTCAGGATCCGGTAAAGTCTGAAAGAACCTATGAAAGTAAGCGGGAAAAGCAAAAGCAGATAGACAACGCAGGAGAGGAAACTCATCTGCCCTATCCACGAGCATAAAAGATAGGTAAAGCTTAAAAAAGATGAATAGTCCGGAGCTGCATAGAAATAGACAAAACCTATGAAACATGACAGCAAAAGGTTCAAGAACAGAAAATGATGTCCCCAAGCACTGCTGCGTGCTACCTGTTCACGGTAACTAAAGAGCTTGGAAAAGTTCAAAGTGCCCATTAAAAATCGGTGTTTTGAGGTTTTGGATCCTCAAGAATGTCACCGCCTCCTGTTGTGGTAGGTTAAATTCTCGATGTTCCCGAATGTCATCATGTTTTCCCGGGAAAAAGCGGTATCGTTACTTTATTTATCAACGCTGTATTTTAGCCATACGGTGTTTCCCATGCGCTCAACTTCGTTAAGTTCAAGCTTCGTAGGCGGATAGTCTGCAGAATTTATGCCGTCGAACACGGCAGTCATTCCCGCGCGACCGTCAATACCGCCGGCTATCATGATGCTGACTTCGTCGATAAGTCCTGCTTGTAAAAATGCTCCGTTAATGTGTCCGCCGCCCACTATGCCCAAGCGTTTGATCCCGAAATTTTCGGCAAGGATCTCAACCGAGCGTTTCAAGTTTATACCGTTCTTACCGCATGCAATCCATGAAATGCCGTTTGCAGAAAGATAGTCGTGATATTTTTTAGGACAGAGCTCATCCGTGATCACCAGTAAGTTGCTCTCAGATGCGTCCTCAGGCCATCTTAAGCCGCCGTGAGTATCTACGGCAATTTCAAAAAAATCTGCCGGATGATCCGTAAAAAAGCTTTCATGTCCGATGGGAGAAGTGTCTTGAGTTTTGAAAGGTTCAGGCAAAGCATAATGCATCTGCCTGCTTACGCGTCCTTCAAGAACCGCATCAAGGTGCAGCTTGGCCAGTGCCTGATAATAAACATCGGATTTTTCAATTGCGGAAGTCATCGCACAGTCTATGCGGCCGTCTACTGATGACATCATGTGACATATGATATGCGGTTTCATCTGTAAGCTTTGTTATTTGAAATTGTATTAAAAGGAGGAAATCCTGTCAGATACATATTTTGTCAGATCAGGCAGTTCAGAACACCATTGCAAAAACAAATAAAAGCAGGATGATGACCGAAGATGCTTTTCTATGATTGCTTCTTGATAGTGATGCAATTTCCGCATCTTAACATTTTTGCCGGGGTCTCATTACAATCTGTAAAAGTGCTTTTAAGTTGAATTTAAGTTTGGGCGGTTTTTAACTTAAAAAACTGTCAAGTCTGACTGGTATATAAGAGGATAAATTAAAGAGTTTTCATTCTAAATCTGGTTTGGATCTGTACGAGTCTCAAAGGATCCTGTTGTTGCCGTCCGGTGGATCATAAGTGCCGAACCGCTAAGTCCCAATGAGCCTGAAAATGTTCAAATATGAAGCAGGATTTAGAACGCGGCAGAAAGTGTCATGACAAATTTAAAGTCAGATTTGAGGAAAGGTTCAAAATGACGATGAGTTGGTATATATCGCGGTTTGGTAGGAAAAATTCTCTGTTTTGTTGCAAAAATGAGATTTTTTTCATAAGCTATCGTTAACATAAGTCAACGCAGTTGGCGATTGTTAAACTTTATCAGGCCCCTAACATTAGTCCTCCATTTTATCTAGGAAGTGACGAAGTTAGGGGCTTTTAACGTTATGGAAAAGTATTATGGATTTAATAAAAACAGCAATACTCGTTGATGGCGGTTTTTATCGCAAGTTGTCAAGAAAACTAGGGGCGAAAAGTTACCAAAAGAACGTGCTGAAGAATTACGGAAATATTGCTATAGACATTTAAAAGGATGCTATTTATACAGGATCTTTTACTATGATTGTCCTTGGACTATCGATAACGTCTTTAATCCAATTACCGGGAAGACTGTCAATTTTAAGAAAAGCTCTGTTTTCACGTGGTCACAGGAATTTTTTCAGGAGTTAAAACATCAGCGTAAATTTGCTTTACGGATGGGAAGATTGTCAGAAACCCCTCATTTTGTTCTTGCAGATGGAGTTTTAAAAAAACTGACATCCGGTAAGCTGAAAGTAGATGATCTTACTGAAGAACACGTAAGACTAGATGCAAAGCAAAAAGGCGTAGATATGCGAATAGGCATAGATATCACGACACTAGCCTTAAAAAAACAGGTCGATCAAATTGTTTTGATAGCGGGAGATAGTGATTTTGTTCCTGCGGCAAAATTGGCGAGAAGAGAAGGCATCGATTTTATATTAGATCCTTTGCGACAGGAGATTGCGCCAGATCTCTTTGAACATATTGACGGATTACGGTCATGCTTTAAAACAGAACTACAAACGGATCGTTAATTAAGACATACTCACATGTTGGTACTAAGGTAATTTTTTAGGACGTCCCCTGGGTCTTTTGGGTCCGACAAATTCAGGTTTAGTTCTGGGGCGGCCGCGCTTACC
>CABQMD010000064.1 GCA_902465145.1 uncultured Succinatimonas sp.
GAAATTAAGGAAGGCTCCCTATGTCAGGGATTTTTATTTTCACAAAATGCAAATTGCATCAAATTACATAAAAGTCAGCGCTGTTTGCGTCCCTTGCGACGCGGAAATTCATCCTTCTTTGCCTCTGCGTCGCGACGTCCTTTGCGAGACGGCATTCCGAAAGGATCGGCAAAATGCATCATGGAAGAGAGTTCGTTACCCCAACCTCCCTGCATTTTCTCACGCTTTACATTGTCCTCATCTGTAGCTTCCTGAGGAGTTGCAATGTCGGATAAACGTTTGAACAGCTGCTCTTTATCCACAGGCTTGCTGTTTTGCTGTACCCTTTCGCGTTCTTTTAAAATACGATCGCGACTCTTGCGGTATTTGGCTACCGATCCTAGGCCTGTGGGCATAAGATCGACTTTGTGCTCCTTAGCATCTACCGCGGCAATAACCACTTTGATGGGATCTCCTATGCGGTAAACCTTACCGCGATCCGAAATCAGCGATTCGGTACGCTGATCAAAGTTCATGTACCCGGGGAAATTGCCTATATAGATAAGACCGTCAACCAAGAATTTATCAAGATGGACAAACACCCCGAAACGGGTACATCCGGTAATGGTTCCTTCCACGGTCTCACCTATGAATTTTTCAAGATAAACACAGGCAAGTTCAAAATCTACCTGACGCTCGGCTTCGTCTGCTGCGACCTCACGATCGGTACATTTGGTTCCGAGTACGGCAAGCTCTGCTTTGGTATAAGCTCTGGCTCCGATGCGTCCCCACTGTCCCTTATGTTCTTTTTCCAAAAGATGCTTGATCACGCGGTGCAACTGCAGATCGGCATAACGACGTATGGGGGAAGTAAAATGTGCGTATTTATCAAGAGCAAGACCGAAATGTCCGATATTTTCAGGACTGTATTCAGCCTTTGACATACTGCGCAGTACCAACTCTCCCAAAACTTTTCCGTCCTTGCGCTTTTCAATGGCGTCGGCAAGTTTGGCAAAATCCCTGGGTTTAGGATCATCTCCGCCGGTAAGCGACAACCCAAAGCGAGCCAACTGCGGCAACAAAGCGGCAAGTTTTTTCTCAGAAGGTTTGGCATGTACTCGATAAAGCGTCTGGGATCGGCGCTCGGCTACGAAAGAAGCTGCCGCCACATTGGCTGCAATCATGCACTCCTCAATGAGCTTATGCGCATCATTGCGCTCCAAAGGCTCCACCCCCACTATCTCCATATTTTCATTAAAGACAAAGTGTTGCTCGGTACTTTCAATAGCCAAACCGCCGCGACGACGGCGATCCTTAACAAAGGCCTTGTAAAGAGCATAAAGCTCTTTTACGTTGCCTATGCAGGGCTCGTGTTCCTGGTATTTTGCCCGTCCCTCGGAGATCATCATCCAAGCTTCGGTATAGGTAAGTCTTGCATGCGAACGCATCACCGCAGGATAAAAACGGTAATCCCCAAGCTTGCCGTCCTGATCGATGTTCATTTCGGCACACATGCACAGTCTGTCTACATCAGGATTTAACGAGCAGATCCCGTTTGACAGCTTCTCAGGCAACATAGGGATCACATAATTGGGGAAATAACAGCTGTTGCAACGATTGAGAGCTTCTTTATCCAAAACGGTACCGGGACGTACGTAGTAAGAAACATCGGCGATGGCCACGTAAAGCTTCCACCCCTTACCCTGCCTGCAGCAATAAACGGCATCGTCAAAATCACGGGCATCCTCGCCGTCTATGGTCATCAGCGGAAGTTCACGCAGATCTTCCCGACCTTTAAAGTCATCGGGGCTTACGCTTTCAGGCACACGGCTTAAAGCCTTAGGCATATTGTCAGGCCATGCCGAAGGTATATCGTGCATCAGCACCGCCATCACTATTATGCTGTTGAGATCTCCTAGATCACGTACCACTTCGCGCGTCTTTACGAAACATTTACCGACACGACGGGAGACGATCTCGGCGATCACGACATCACCTGATTTTGCGTCCCCAAGATCTTGTACGGTCTCAAATTCAAACGTCTGCTTTTCAAGGCAAGGTTCTTCAGGCATAACCGCCGCTACTTTACCCTGACGGTTTAGCAGCATGACTCTGCCTAAAACACATACGCGTTTTTTTATAAGCTGTTTTACATAGGCAACGTTTCCTACCGCATCAAAGGATATTTCATCTCCCGGCAGGATCACTATGGAACTTTTTACGCGCAATTCATTGCCGTTTTGATCGCAGACGCGATTCACGTAACGCCGGCTGCGCTCTTCGTTTAAGATATCCGATTCTTCACGGGCAAGTACTTTACCGCTGCCTTCTGAGATCTGGCTAGGATGAGCATAGATTTCATAGCCAGACAATTGCCGTAACATGCCGGCTTCTGTAAGTTCTTTTAACGTGTCGTCATAAAGCTTTTTATCTATCTTGGCTGTGTCTGCATATCCTTCTTTTCCAAGAAGTCCCGATACCAACCCAAGTCCTGCTATTGAGCCGAAATCAGGGTGATAACGCACACACACGTTAAACAGCGCTTTTTTAAAATTCTTGGCAGGATCTCCTTTGGGAGCAGGCTCAAAATTCAAAATTTTCGCCTTTTTCGACTCTTTAACGTTTTTTTTGCCTGAAACGGGGTGTTTTGGCTGTTTTTCTAAAGCCTCATCACCGTCACCTAAGATTTGATCCTTTGCTTTGATAGGATTTAATTTTTCAATAAAGCTTATAATTTTCTTTTTCACAGAAACAATTCCAATATGTCGTTGAGCATCCGTCTTCCAAGATGCGTAAGTTCAAAACCATGTGCGTCAAATTCTAACAATCCGTCATTCTGCGCACTTTCAAGACGTTTTTTTAATTTTCCAAAAGGCAACCCCGTGGTTTTGGTAAATTCAAAATTCTCCACGCGACCGTAAAGTCTTAAGCGGTTTAAGGCATATTCAAAAGGCAGCTCGCTTGTATCAACACTTTGATACTCTCCGAAGTTCCCCGACATATAAAGTTCAGGATCTTCAGGACACGATCTTCTTTTTGTGCTTCCTTCCTTAAAGATTTTGCCACAGGCACCGGCACCTAAACCCAAATAATCATTAAAAAGCCAATAATTGCGATTGTGTACGCATTTTAAATCTTTTTTGGCAAAAGCCGAGACTTCATAACGCTCAAACCCCTGCTCGCTTAAATAGGCAAATCCGCGTTCTTCCTCATCAGCCATGGTATCTTCATCAGGAAGTTTGGGAGGATGACGTCCGAAGGCCGTTCCCTCTTCTATAGTAAGTTCATACCATGAAAGATGAGTTATATCCAAGGCACAGGCTTTTTTAAGATCCGTCAAAGCCTCGTCTGAGCTCTGCCCGGGCAGTGCATGCATCAAATCGACATTTATATTTGAAAACCCAGCCTTCAAGGCCTGTTCCACGGCTGAAAACGCCTCTTTACTGCTGTGGATGCGCCCAAGTCTTGCCAAAGACTTATCATCAAAACTTTGTACGCCGAGACTTAAGCGGTTAATCCCAGCCTGATAAAACTCTTTAAGAATTTCTCCATCCACGGTCCCGGGATTTGCTTCCATGGAGATCTCGCAATTTTTTGCAAGACAAGGCTTAATCTGCTCAAGAAAATCAGCCATGAGAGCAGGAGGGCACAACGAAGGAGTTCCTCCTCCGAAATAAACGCTCACAAATTTTCTGCCGTTTACATACTCTTTTTGTAAATTTAAGTCCTTCAGCAAAGCCGCAAAATAAAGTTCGTCGCGATCTTTATCTGCCCCTTTGCCAAACGAACTGAAATCGCAGTACGGACACTTTCTAACACACCACGGATAATGAACGTATAAGGCAAGATCCAGAGGAGTTGAATCCTTGTCACTCATTTAACCACAACACTTAATAGCAAAGTTCTGCAAGCAATTTTTGCAGAGCACAAGCCCGATGAGAGATCAGATCTTTGATCTCAGGAGGCAACGAAGCGGCAGTACAGTCACGACCTTTTACCAAAAAAAGCGGATCATAGCCGAACCCGCCCTTACCCTGCGCTTTAAAAGCAATACTGCCCTCCCACGAAGCGGTTACGCACAAAGGAACCGGATCTTCTGGATAGCGTACCAGACACAAAGCACACCAATAACGGGCAGTACGTTTTTTTTCGGGGACATTCTTTAAAAGTTCCAGCAACTTGGCATTGTTACCTTCGTCGTTACCGTGTTCTCCACAAAAACGGGCCGAATAGATCCCAGGAGCACCGTTTAAGGCATCCACACATAATCCCGAGTCGTCAGCTAAAGCCGGCATTCTGGTCTGAACCGACGCAGCTCTTGCTTTGATGATGGCATTCTCAAGAAAACTCAATCCGGTTTCCTGAGGCTCTTTGACTCCGAGATCTTTTTGCATGACGATTTCGCAACCAAAAGGTGCGAGCATGGCGGCAAATTCGCGCGCCTTCCCTTGATTGCCGGTGGCCAGCACCAGCTTGGTTATTTTCTTTTCCATGGCAAAATTTTACCACAGCACGGTTGTACCTATACTCAAGGCTGCAGCAAACGCTGATAACCGCTACGTCCGGTAAGCTTCTGCACGGCATCGGCCGCAGCTCTGCTCAATACTTCTTCACCGGTAAGATGTACAAAATTAAAATCGAGCAATTCCTCAACCAAGGTCCGTTTGCGTATGGCAAACGCCAGAAATTGAGCCAGATGATCCGCTTCACGGGCACAAAGCTCTGCTCCCATGATCCGATGCGACTCCTTGTCAACGTACAACGCTAGGATCCCCCCCTGATGATGTCCGTTTCCGCTTAGAGTATCTCCGAATGAAGCCCTGGCTGCAATAAAGGTTCCTCCGCTTTCGTAAGCCCACTTTTTCATTGCTTCGAATCCTCGACCTGCTATGGCAAGCACAGGATCCGTATAACAAATCTGCAAATTGACGGTTTCGGGCATTGCCATGAGATGATCAGGTCTTGCCGCATTCATCCCGGCGTAACGTCCTTCGGCTTCAGCCTGAGCAGTAGAAACGCTGCCTTTGACGCTGCCTGCTGCAAAGATATGTTTGACCGAGGTCTGCATGGTATTAGGCTCGGTACGTATATAGCCCTCACGCGTAAGTTTTACGCCTATGTGTTGCAGATTCAGACCTCCTACGTTGGGAATGCGTGCCGAAGCTGCAATCACCTCCGTGGTGTAAAGATAATTTTCATACTTGCCGCCGTCTATGTAATAGATTGAATATCCATGCTCCTCCGGTTCTATCGAGGTGATAAAAGAATCTACTGCCAAATTAAAACGCGAAGAGAAAGAATTTAAGGCGCACGAAAGCACTTCCTCATCTGATAATTTCCACAACATGCGCTGACCGAACACTGTGACATCCACCCCAAGATAAGAGAGGGCCTGTCCAAGTTGTAATCCCACCGCCGTACTGCCGAATACCGCAGCAGAAGAAGGAAGCTTTTCCTGCTCGTAAAACTCGTTGGTGGTGATGACGTTTTTGAGCTGAGCCTGCTCATAGGTGATCAGAGGTTGTGTTCCGGTAGCAATGACGGCAGTCTTAAAATGCACGCGGCACGTATCCTCGACCATGAGCGTATGAGGATCTTCAAAACTCACCATACCGTGCAGACGTTTTTCCTCAGGAATGCGATAAAGAAAAGACAGCACCGAAGAAGTTGCCCTTGATCGCATGGCCCTTACCATTCCCAAAACACCTGAAGTCTCAACTTTGGGATCCTGAATTAACAAACCTTTGCTACGAAAAGACTGCAACTCACGCACTGCCAAAGCAGAGTTCATAAGATAAGAAGCAGGAAGTTCTCCTGAGC
>CABQMD010000065.1 GCA_902465145.1 uncultured Succinatimonas sp.
CCCATGAATTGCTCGCGCAGTTTTGAAAATTCATCAGAAGCTACGGCAAGCTGACGACCGTTGTCCAAAAACAGTTTTTGCTGACGAGTTTTATCCCCCGGATGAAGGTAATTGATTTCGCAAAATTCTTTAATCATGCTCAGATTGAGTGTTTGCCGAAACGGCGCGGACGGATGAACAACGGATTGGTGTCATCGCTAAGACCAGAGAACAATTCTTTTAGATAAGAGGTTTTATCGACATAATAACCGTTACGTTCGATGAAATCTGCAAAGTTCTCACAGCCGTTTTTGAAAACAATGCCTGATGTCATGTTTTGCTCCGTCATTTTTAACTGCATTCATTCTAGCATTCTTGTGCAGAGTTCACGGTTATTGTTCATTTCCTTTGATCGTTACAATAACCGTGTTCATCAAAGCCAATTTCCGCACGTATGCGTTAGGCAGTTAGCCGTTAAAAATGTGTTTTGAAAATGCTTGCAAGCTAAACGGCAAGCTTCTTCAGAATTTTTTCACATACCGACTGCATTTTTTCTAGATCCTGAATATTTACGCATTCATCTATCTTATGGATAGATGCTCCGCAAGGACCGATCTCCACAACCTCACAGCCCAATGGAGCAATGAAACGTCCGTCAGAGGTACCGCCAGAAGTTGATAGTTTTGGTTCAAAACCGGTTTCCTTTTTGAGGATACTTTGCAGAGTGTCTAAAAAAAGTCCTTTTTTAGTGATAAAAGGCAGACCGTTAAGCCGCCAGCTCAGTTCTGCTTTTATTTCATACTGATTTAACAAATCATCAACCACGGCTTTGATACTCTGCGGAGTTTGTTCTGAATTGAAGCGCCAGTTACACATGAAAAAGCAGGATCCAGGTGCCATGTTTTCAGCACCGCTTCCGCAACGGATATTGGTGATTTGAAAAGAGGTCGGAGGAAATGCTTCATTCCCTTCATCCCATTTTTTCTGGCTCAGTGCAGCCATCAAGACTGCGGCGTGGTGAGCTGCATTGTCACATTTTTCAGGGTAGGCCACATGACCTTGGGTTCCCAAAACGGTGATGTCGCAAGAAAGGGATCCGCGTCTGCCTATCTTGATTTGATCGCCGAATCTTTCGAGAGCGGACGGTTCGCCGACCAGGCAGTGATCGGGAATGAGAGAGTGCTTTTTAAGATATTCGGCTACAAATGGGGTACCGCCTTTGGCATCACCTTCTTCATTGGAAGTTAAAAGCAGACCTACAGTTCCCTGGTGATTTGGGCATTCTTTTACAAAATCAGCCAAAGCTAAAGTCATGGCAGCATCTGATCCTTTCATATCAGCGCTGCCGCGTCCGTGCAGAATGAGCGCATCTTTATGTTTAGTGACGACTGCATCAAAAGGAGGATGGGTCCAGTTTTTTTCATCACCAGGAGGTACAACGTCGGTGTGACCTAAAAACAGGATGAATGGATGACCGCTACCGTGCAGAGCCAGCAGATTATCGGTTTGATTTTCCTTAAGAGTCAGGCAGGAGAATCCTTGTGAAGACAATATGTTTCTGATAATCGTCTGACAGCCATGATCGTCAGGGGTTATCGAAGGTCTTAAGACAAGTTCCTGAACAAGTTTTAATAGGGTATCTGACATCGGTACTCCGTGAAAAGAATAAGACCGCCTGACAGGCGGTCTTTGTTAGTTATTTTAATCTTCAGTCGGATATTGTAAAAACAGTTTGCGCTCAAGCTTTAAAAAAGGATAAGCACTTGCAGAAAGTTCTTTTACTTTAAGAGCATCTTCATTACCGTAGCGAACGCGTTGTAGCAGTTCTTTATCAGACGGTGTAAGTTTTGAGCAGGCATCCTGATATTGACGCATGAACTGTTTTGCCAAAAGCTCGTCCCAAGCAAAAACCGTAGATACTGAACGCAGAATATACATTGAAGGCATATTCACAACGATTACGCACTCATCAACTAGCTTTTCAAGAAAATCCTTGGCAGCGTCCTGTGCTTTGCTCAAATCTGCAAACTGATAAACTTTGTCGGGAGTACCCGGCATCAGTTCGACTAGTCCTTGATCATTCTTTTTTAAAAACACAGGGGTGATATCGCTGTCAGCTGATTTTTCGAGGATCGCAGCACGTACGGCATCCGAGCAATAAATGACAGGCTTTTTTGAAAAAGCACTTAAAAGATCACAGATATCTGCAACATCATATTGCAATTCACTGTCAGGAACTTTGACAGCTAAAATTGCATTGACCTTGTTTTGCGGCTCACGCATTACTTTGTGCGCATCAGGCGGGCAGGTAGGTTCAAAGCGTTGTGGCATGGACATGAGAAATCACCTTTTTATAAATGTATTGAAATCTTAATATATTACCTTAGATGTACGTCACGATATCAATGATACTGACTAAAACTTTGTTTCAGTCTGCCTTTTTCTTTGTAAACGGTACACGCAGCAAACAGGTGAAAAAAGTCAGAGTATGCTTAATCGGCGACTATGGATATCAGTTGACGCATAAATTCAAAAAAGGCAAAAAAATTTTTTGTTTAAAAATCGAGCATAAAAGTACAAGGACCGTCGTTTATAAGACTTACTTGCATATCAGAGCCGAAAATTCCGGTGGCAATTTTCCCAGGAAGAATGCTTTTTGCGTATTCTACGGTAAGCTCATAAAGCTCTTTTGCCTGCAAAGGAGGCATAGCTGGTTCAAATCCTGGGCGATTGCCGCTTTTAAAAGCCGCACAAAGCGTAAATTGGGAAACAATGAGCAATTCTCCGTTGACGTCTTGCAAAGAGAGATTCATAAGCCCTTTTGGATCTGAGAAAATTCGCAATTTTTTAATTTTATCCAAAGCTTTTTTGGCAGAGTCGAACTGATCACCTTTGGCAAAACCTATGAACATTACCAAACCTTGATTTATGGCGCCGCATTTTTGGGCGTCTGCTGTAACTTCGGCTTTTTTTACACGTTGAATTAGGATCTTCATTTAAAAAGTTCACCCGCTCCTTAATAATGTTCGTCCCCAGCTTTTTCGTTCTTTTGGTTTGAAAAGAATAAAGTTTTACTCCCGTTTTCAACATCAGTTAATGAGCGTGCATATAACAGTGTGTGAACGGCTTGGCAGAATTTGCTACAATCACGCTTTAGTTGCAAGCAAAAAGCAAAGTTTTTCTTTTTGCTTGATTAGGTTAAATTAACGCCTCTAGAGGCCTATATAGTCGGACTGCCAATTCAGTCCGTATGCATTTTAAAGGAGTTCCACGTGGGATCTCAGGATAATCTTTCAGAGAAGAACGCGGCAACGGAAAACACTCAGGTGACCGAGCAACAAGACATGCAACCGCAAATACAGGCGGCAGTAGACGCAGCAACCGCTCAAACTGCCGTTACAGACACTAAGTCTGTCAATGTCCAGCCGGAGGGATCGCGTTTTGATCACATCAAAGAAACCTTGGAACTTCTTTATGAGCTATTTCCTCAGGCTTTCATCAAAGAAGGAAACTGCAAGCCTCTTAAGATAGGCATTTTTGCAGATTTAAGAGAAGCGATCGCAGGACGCGATGATGTTACAGTCACCAAAGTAAGAGCGGCTCTTAGCTATTACACCAGCCGTTTGCGTTATCTTTTCTGCTTAAAGGAAGGTGTAAAACGCGTAGGGCTTGACGGTAGTGAAGGCGAGGCTGTTTCAAAAGAACATGCCGAGTTTGCCATGGCTAAATTTAACGAGATCAACGGTAAGCGTAAGGCAAACCGAAAGCCTAAAACTCAGGTGAGAGACAATCGCAAAAATGCAAACGGCAGAAAGTCTTTTAATGCTCAGCGCAAAAAGCGTCCTGAGTTCAAGATCCCTGGACGTAAAGCCAGAGCAGACGAACTTTTGGTCGGAACCGATGTTTTGGTGCTTTCATCTGAGCAACATTATGTACGCGGTGTTGTTGCCGAGGCCGTATCCGGCAATGCCGCAGCGGTAACCCTGCGTACCGGCATGACGGTGTCACTGCCTGTTGAACGTATCCTTATTCCCGTTGCCAACAAGGCTTAATCTCTGCCGGTAAAAATTAGAGGAGCAGCCGTTGGTGCTTAAAGCGCTTAAGATTTTGAAATTAAGCGGCGCGGTGGCTTCCGCGCTGTTTACGGCCGCAGTCAGCGGCCGCATGATCGTTCCCAAGGCCTCTGATCTGCCGCAACTGGCTCCTGAATCAGAGCATACGGTAGCCTGTTCGCGCATAGGCAATTTTTTCACTCGTGCCCACTATAAAATAGTGAACCTTGATGATGATTTTGCCGATCGTATCATCGAACAATATTTGTCCTACCTAGATTACGGCCGATCTCTTTTGAATGCAGACGAAGCCGAGGATGTTTACCGCAACAGAGCTCTTATTTTAAAGGCAGTCAGATATTGCGATTTAAGCTATCCATATGAGCTTTACAATGCTGCATTGCGCAAGCGTTTTGCCAAATATTCATATTTTCTTGAGGCGGTAAAACATACTCCCAAGGCACCAGACGGCGCCAAGCTCGAGCTTGATCGCACCAAAGCCGCTTTTATTGCCGACGATGACGACTTGAAGCGTCAGTGGCAAAAAGAGATAGTAAATGAGTATGACAATCAGATCTTAAGCGGCAGCAGTGATGAGCAGGCAAGAGAACGCCTTACCAAGCGTTATAGCGCTGCTTTGTCAAAATTGGCGCAGACCAACAGCGAAGATGCCTTCTCCGCCTTTGAGAATGCCTTTGCCACGGCAATAGATCCGCATACCAATTACTTTTCACCTCAGGATACCGAGAATTTCAACGATGATATGAATCTCTCGCTTGAGGGTATAGGCGCGGTGCTTACTTCTGAAGATGAGTACACCTCGATTACCGAAGTTATCCCAGGATCTCCTGCTGAACGTTCTAAAAAGATCAAAGCCAAAGATCGCATTGTCGGGGTAAGACAGCAGGATGGTACTTATGATGATGTCATAGGTTGGAGACTTAACGATGTAGTGCGTAAGATCAAAGGTCCCAAAGGTACCAAAGTTATATTGGAAATGGAACGCGGCGAAGGCAGTTCGCTTAAGACTTTCTCAGTTGAGTTGGTACGTGACAAGATCCGTTTGCAGGACAGAGAAGCCAAAGGTGAGGTAAAAACTGCATACGACGGCTCAAAAGTAGGAGTAATTAGCGTCAAGAGTTTCTACACCAATTTGCATCAGGATTTAAAGCGTGAGCTTTTAAAACTGAAAGCACAGAAAGTTTCATCTATGATTGTGGATTTGAGATCAGACGGCGGCGGCCTTTTGCCAGAAGCCGTTGATTCAACCGGACTTTTTATCAAAGACGGTCCGGTGGTGGTAGTGCGTGATGCAGTAGGTAACAAACTGGTACAAAATGATCATGACAGTTCGATAGCCTATGACGGTCCCTTGGTTGTTATGATCAACCGTCTTTCCGCTTCAAGTTCTGAGATCATGGCCGCTGCTTTGCGTGATTACGGTCGTGCTTTGATAGTAGGTGATACCTCTTTTGGCAAAGGTACCGTACAACAGAGCAGACCTTTGGAACGCATTTACGATATTTCGTCCAAACCTCTTGGATCTATTCACTACACCATAGGCAAGTTCTATCGTATCAACGGCGGTTCGACTCAACTTGAAGGAGTCAAACCAGATGTGGTGTTGCCTGGAACCGTGGATGATCAGGAGTATGGCGAACGTACGGAAAAGAACGCTTTGCCTTGGGACAGTATCAGCCCCGAGTCTTACACTCCGTATTTAGATATCGATGCTTATGTTCCCTCTTTAAGAGATCAGCACGAG
>CABQMD010000066.1 GCA_902465145.1 uncultured Succinatimonas sp.
AAATAGAAATACCAATACCGTCCCACGTCTTTAAACAACGTAGGCATCATAGCCTGATGCTTTGGTTTTAAATAAGTTCGCTCAAAATTCGGGGTTACCGAAGTAATATGTGAAGATTCGGAACGATCCACAAAAAGGATCGTATGTCCCTTTTTCGACGTATTGTGAGAACTTTGTTCTATTCCTTCTGCTGTTGACTTGCCCTCCTCCGCGTCTTCAAACTCATATTGTCTGGCTGTCGCACTTTGCATTTTTATTAATTCTCTTAAGCCGTTTGGCCACTCTCAAGGTGGCACTTCTTGATCTGACGTTGCGCGTCACTTCTTCTTCTGAAGCTTTGACGGCTCCGCCCACCGGCTCCATGGTTGCTGTAGCAAGGCGTATTTTTTCAGCCTCTTCAAAGGTAATTGGCAATCCCTTGGGAATTGCATTTCCTTGTGAGGCTTTTTTTATGTAATTTTTTACTATGCGATCTTCAAGAGAGTGAAAACTGATCACACACAGTCTTCCCCCGTCAGATAAAACTTCTGATGCTCCGTCAAGAGCCTGTTTCAATTCATCAAGCTCCCTGTTTACGGCTATACGCAAAGCCTGAAAAATTCTGGTAGCTTTATGCTTATGAAGGGCCGGCCCCGGGATCACTCGCTCCAAAAAAGAAGCTAAAAATAATGTTGTTTCAAAAGGGTGCTGAGTTCTTTCCCTTACAATGGCGCTAGCTGCTTTGGAAGCAAAACGTTCCTCGCCGTATTCTTTGAAGATAAGACTTAAATCGCGACTGTCCCACGTATTGACGATATCTGCTGCAGTGATCCCGCAACTGTTATCCATGCGCATGTCCAACGGACCGTCGCGGTCAAAAGAAAATCCTCGTGAAGCATCATCAAGTTGCGGAGAAGACACGCCAATATCCATCAGCAATCCGTCGACTTTTCCGGAAATATCCAACTCCTCACATACCGATGCAAGCTTTGAAAAAGGCGATCTGACTATACAAAATCTCGGATCATCTATGCTTTTTGCAGCGGCAACGGCTTCAGGATCTCGGTCAAGAGCATAAAGACGGCCTCTTGGCCCTAGTCTTTTCAGAATTTCTCTTGAATGCCCGCCGCGTCCAAAAGTAGCATCAAGATAAATCCCGTCAGGACGTAAACAGAGTCCTTGCAAAACTTCATCAAGCAATACCGGTATATGTGAAAAAGCCATGATTAACTCAATACAAATCAAAGTTTAAGCTCGGACAAGGCCTTATGCTCGTCAAAATGCTCCATAGCGTCGGACAAAAGTTTCTCGTCTTGCAACCGCTGTTTCTGCAACTGTTCGTCCGCCCAAAGCTCAAACTTATCGGAACCCCCTAAAAGCCAAGCCTTGCGCTCGATAAAAACCTGTTGTCTTAATTCAGGCGACACAAGCAGACGATATTGGGTATCGGTTTTTACGCTTACCGCATTACCAAGCACCGTACGCTGTACTGCCCTGCAAAGAGGATCGGTAATAGTGGGAAGACATCCTAACTGCCTTACCACACATTCCCATCTGGGCTTTGGATAGATCCATAAACACCTGTCAGAAAGTGATCGCGTCACCGTAAGTTCCCCGTTGCAATGCGCCTTAAGCAAAGAACGGAATCTTGCCGGTACGGCGAAACGTCCCTTATCATCCAGACTTACTTCGCAGGCTCCGCTAAGCAACGATTCTCCGATCGTGAACAACGCTGTATCCGTGTTTTCCACAATCTTCCACTTTTTGCCACTTTAATGTGCAAAGTTTACAAAAACTTGCCTTGCGATGCAAGAAAACAATGAGGTGTTTAAAAAGATAAAATATTTATTTTTCAAGCAGAAAGAAAAATATATCTCTTGAAATTCTCATGAGATCCCCTAAAAACAGAAACTTAAATTTTCCTGTTTAAAAGGAAGAAAACTGCCTGCAAAACCGAAGATGACACAACTGGAACTTATGCCGAAGTAAAGGTATGCAATTTAAAAAAAGGTGAGCCAGCCTGTAAGCCGAGTTCTGTTCTGCCTGTGGCAGCGACAGCCATTCCTCTAGACCTGAAGTCACCCTCAGGTTCCAGCAATCAACCCGCCTCCTAGTACGGACCGCACCATGCGGAGGCCTATTCGATCTTGCTCCGGGCGGAGCTTGCCCTGCCCCGATACATTGCTGCACGGGCGGTGCGCTCTTACCGCACCGTTTCACCCTTACCTAAAGCTTTGCTTCAGGCGGTCTGTTCTCTGTTGCGCTAGTCGTAGGCTTGCGCCTCCCAGGCGTTACCTGGCGCCCTGTCCTGCGGAGCTCGGACTTTCCTCCCCCGCGGCAGTATGTTTACACACACACCGCAGCAGCGACTGTCCGGCCGGCTCTTTCTATAATTATACCATGCGCATTAAGATTTTTTTTCAAGAGCCAGATCGTATAAATTTTTCTTACGTACTCCGCTTAACTCGGCAAGAACCGAGGTCACTGTTTTTACAGAATTGTTTTCAAGCAAGGAAAATAATGCTTTTTCAAGTTTGGGAGAAATATTGTTTTCAGTTTTTTTTGCCGCAGGACCTATCACAACAACAAACTCCCCTTTGGTACGTTCAGGAGAAGCTTCCAAAAATTCTGCCATTTCACCTGCACGCATGCGGTATATCGATTCAAAGTTTTTGGTAAGTTCACGACAAACTGAAAGATTACGGTCTGGTAAAAGTTCTGCCAGTAATTTCACTGTGGATAAAATCCTGCGCGGAGTTTCATAAAAAATCACCGTACAGTTTTCCTGCGCCACTCCGGCCAGGCAATCTCGCAACTCCTTGTCTTTGACAGGGAAAAAACCCATGAATTTAAAACAATCCGTAGGTTGCGCCGCAGCTTCCAGCGCGGTGATAACTGCGCAGGGACCTGGCAGAGGCACGACTTTTACTCCGGCTGCAGCACACAGTGATACCACCTTGTATCCTGGATCATTAATAAGTGGGGAGCCGGCATCGGAGATCAGCGCCACGCTACCGCCGTTGCGTACTTCTTTTATGATCAAAGAAGCTTTATCCTCCTCGACCTGATCATAACAACTTACAAGTTTCGCTCCGATGATCCCAAGATGATCAAGAAGGATTTTTGAATGACGCGTATCTTCTGCAGCAATCAAAGACGCTTCCTTCAAAACTCTGACAGCTCTCATAGTGATATCTTCCAAGTTCCCTATGGGAGTAGGAACAATATAAAGTGCACTTTCAAGCACAATGAAACCTCCTGTTGATCCGTCCTGCTTTTTTAACAACTTTTGTCATCAGGCAATGTATCACAATGCGGCAATCAGCCCAATTGCACAAAGGCAACATGTGCACATCGCATGATGGTAAAATGAAGCCTGTATTTTAAGAACAGCGCCGCCTTAAGGCGGCATGACTTCAGGGAAACATATCGTGAAAGTCAAGAAAAACAAATTAAGCAGTGCACTTTGTGCGATGCTTGCCGTCTGCGCGCTTTCGCTATCAGGTTGCGGCACGCTGGAACCTTCGGCTCAGGCTACTTCATCACAGGCTTTCCAACACCTTAGCAAATCGGTTGATGAATACTCTGAACTTGCAGACAAATCCAGCGATGAAGGACGTTTCAATGCCTTAATTCTGTTAGCCCGCGCTCAGATTTCTGCAGGAGATGCCGATGCGGCTCAAAGCACAGCGGCTACTTTAAGATCTGAGGCCAAAAACTCATTGCAAAAAGATGAAGTTGCCATAATCGACGGATTGATATTGTCACAGCTTGGCAACAGCGTATCGGCGTCAAATGCACTGGCAAAAGTGAATCCGACGGTTATGAACGAAAATGCCGCTCGTTATTATCATTTGCTCAACTTCAAGGTAAACGAAAAAAACTACCTTAAAACTAAACAAGAACGTTACCTGAAATCTGCATTTCGAAGCGGTCGTGAACTTGCCCAATTAACCTCAGGCAAAGATCGCGAAACTGTATGTCGTCGCACCGTAGCACTGCTTGAAAGTGTCGGATCATCAAAACTCGGATCAATGTTGAGTAACTCGAACGACCGCATTGATCGCGGCTATTTTGAATATGCTCTTGCAGAAACATCCGCTTCGGCTGAAGCCAAAAATCTGCTGGCCGCGTCTTTTTCGCAAAAATATCCAGATCATCCGCTCAATATACTCGTAAATGCTGATCATTCCGCTACGAGCTCAGCAGATCAAGACAATTCTGCCAAAACCTCCGTAACTTCCGAAACGGCTGCAGTAACGCCGATTGCCGCAGACGAATCAAAAGCAGTTCCCGTAAATGCAAAAGGTATTATCAGCATTGCAAAAGATGCAAAAATCGCCGTTTTGCTGCCTTTGTCGGGACGTTATGCCAAGAGTGTCGGGGAACCGGCAAAACTTGGTATGCTCTCGGCACTTAACAATACCAAGGCAAACTATAAAGTATCTTTCTACGATACGGCAAAAAGCAGTATCGATTCTATAGTTCAAAACATCAAAGGAAACGGTACAGCCCTTATTATCGGACCTCTTTTAAAATCGGATTTAAATACGCTTAACGACTCACAATGCGGTATCCCCGTTATTGCCCTCAATACACCTGAAAATAGCCGTCCCGATAATGAATGGTATTTCGATTTAGGCCCCGATTATGAGGGAGTTTTAGCCGCAGCAAAAATAAAAGCAGACGGTTTCAAAAAACCTTTGGTCATTGCCACCCAAAACCGCCAGTCTTCAAGAGCATCAAATGCCTTCCTCAAAGCATTCGGACCTTCAGCTGCAAACTGTAACGTTGAATCAGGCAACGCTCAGACTCTCAGCAAATGCAGAATTGCTGGCAGCGATTCAGTTTATTTGGCAACGTCGGCCCCGGATGCTGTAACCTTCAAAGCATCACTGCCGGCAACGATTAAAGTATATTTAACCGACCAAAGTTACGAAGGTTTTAACAATTCAGGACAACAACTTGCGCTCAAGGGAGCCATGCTCGGTGAAATGCCCTGGCTTCTTTCTGACAGCGATTTAAAAGACAGCTTGATGAAGGCAATTCCAAAAGCAGATACTCAGGCGCAGCGAGTATTCAGCGCAGGTTATGATTCCATATTGCTAGCTTCGTTTATGCAGGAACTTGCAAAAGATAATCAGGATGTTTTGCACGGTCTTACCGGTGACATAAGTTTGGGAAGCAACGGTCTGATAGAAAGCGCGCCGTTGTGGGTAGAACTTGGCAACGTAAGAAATTAAATTGCCCGCAAATTTGATTCCCGCTTTATAAGGCGGGAATTTTTTTGTGAATCTTCGAGATAAAAAAAAGATCGCCTTATGCGATCTCTTAATTGGTTGCGGGGAAAGGATTCGAACCAATGACCTTCGGGTTATGAGCCCGACGAGCTACCCCTGCTCCACCCCGCGACAAATTGTGTGCGTATTTTATGCGCATTCTTGATCTTTGTCAAGAAAAAATACAAAAATTTTTAACTATTCTTGACAGCGGAAAAAACAGAGTTTTCACCTCCGAACGGATTCGGAGTATACATTTCCGCATCCCAATCATTATCATATTTAACCGCACCGTCAGGCATGGTATATCTGAAACGATATTGATACGAAGGTTTTTCACCTAAATTTACCGTGATTGAGCCGCGATAAGTACCGTTGCGCTGCGGCTTCATAGCCACAGGTTGCCAACCGTTGTGCTCGCATAGCAGATC
>CABQMD010000067.1 GCA_902465145.1 uncultured Succinatimonas sp.
AAGCCGTTTAACCTGATTTCAGCTTCCAAACGTATAAAAAATTCAGAAAATTAATGTCGGTGGAAAAAATGCAGCATGCAAAACATTAATTTGCATTAATTTCTATAACGCGCAACTTTATCGACAGGAGAGAAAACAACTTTTGACTGATAAAAGAACTTTGTATTAATTCAATTAATTAGCAAGATTTTCCGACAACAAAGTCTGCAGTAAATTACGCCTTGTTCATCTTACTGAAGTTTGAATATTAATGATGCAATTATTATAAATAATTAATTGATTATAAAGAGCTTTATTTTGACAAATATGAGTAATCCCCACCTTAAGCCGTTTTTTGTGAATTGACTGTGAAAAGACGTGGAAAGGTGAGGAAAACAAAACTACAGTATTTCTTTGTTTCTCATGACAGGACAATAATCGTCGTGCAAAGTCTGATCCATACCCAATGACGGCATGTATTCAATAGGACGTCCCACCGAGCGGGCTGGAACTCCTGCTACAGTGGTATGAGGAGGGACATCGTCCAAAACTACGGAGCCTGCACCGATTTTGGCACCTTCACCTATATGGATGTTTCCCAAAACCTTGGCACCTGCGCCTATCATTACACCGCGTCCTACTTTAGGATGACGATCCCCAGAAACCTTACCGGTACCGCCTAATGTCACCCCGTGCAACATAGAAACCATATCCCCGACTACCGCAGTCTCACCTATAACAATACCCAAAGCATGATCAAGCATGATCCCCCGACCTATCCTTGCGGCAGGATGAATATCAGCCCCGAAGACATCAGAAATTGCGCATTGTACATAGCGGGCAAGAGGTTTGCGTCCTTGTTGCCACAGCCAATGAGCAACACGCCAAATCTCCAGCACATGCGGACCTTTCAAAAAGAGAAAGGGAACTACGGTGGAATCGGCTGAAGCAGGATCACGGGCAATTACCGCACGCATGTCACAAGCAGCGTATTCCAAAAGTTCAGGACATGACTCATAGGCCTGCATGCACATGGCATAAAGTTCGGTTCGTCCGACAATGGCATTGGCTAGACTGTAAGAACACACTCTGGCCAAGGCTTGATCAAAGCCTGATGCGGTAAGTACGGATTTTTCCAAGGCCGCACGCAGTAAAGGTTCTTCTGCAGCGGTTTTAGCCGCCTCAGCCTTGAGTTCTTTCCAATAGAGTTCCGAAACGGTGGTGTCCTGATTCATAAGGGATCCCGTATGTTTAAATTGAAGTTTTGCCTTGGGATCCCTATCTTAACGACTTTTTAATCAGCCGATTTCTTAAGGTAGATCTCCTCGTTGGCAGCATCAGCTTTTAGCACGTCGTCTGCATAGATCAGTCCGTCTCTTTTGATTTCGGGCAGATCCGGTTCCATATGCAGACAGATATCAGCCTCCGGGAAGAGAGCTCTTAAATTGCTCTCCGCCCTGTCGGCAATATCGTGAGCCGCCGCAAGCGACTGGGCGGAGTCCAGCACCAGATGGCACTGAATATAATACTCAGGTCCCGCTTTGCGAGTCTTGAGATCATGCAGGGATTTTACCCCATCCGTTTTTAAAACCGCCATCATCACTGCCTGATTCTCGCGAGGAGTCAGTGATTTGTCCACCAGGGTCGAAGCAGCCTCCATACCTATTACGTAAGCCCCGTGCAGTATGAAAAAGCCGATGAGCACGGCAAACATACCGTCAGCCCATAAATACCCCATGTAACTTAAGATCAGGGCAGCTACAACACCGACATTAAGCCCTATGTCCGAGATATAGTGGAAACGATCGGCCTTAACCAGTTCACTCTTGGTCTTTTTAACCACATAAGTCTGAAAAGCCACCAACAAAAGTGTAAAAGCAATGGTACCTGCACTCACGGCCACAGCCCAAAAAGCATTTTCAATCTCATGAGGATTGCGGAAACGATCGATCCCGTGGATGATGAGCAAAACCGCTGAACCGCCTATGAATGCCGACTGAGCAAGCGATGCCAAAGACTGGGCTTTGAAATGTCCGAAACGGTGATCACGATCAGGAGCCTTCATCGAATAACGAAGCACGATGAGGTTCAGCACTGAAGCCACCGAATCAAACAACGAATCGGTAAACGACGCGAACATACTGGACGAGGAGCTCATGAACCACACCATAAGCTTTAACAGCACGAAAGTACCGCCGGTTACCACCGATGCCGTTCCTGCCAGCATAACCAAACGCCGATATCCGGCAAGACCGCTGGTATTCCCGGCTGCGGTTACCGCCTGTGCCTCGGCACTTTGATTAAATTGAGACATAAAACATTTTCCTTCGGTGAGTTCTGTAAAACGGCCGCATTGCGGCCGTTTTTAACTTTTAAACAGTGACTGTTCACTGTCTTTTTAAATAAGAATAGGGATTAATTTAAAGTTGACCAAGGCTAATTTTAAATTATTTTTCAATATGTTAAGTTGCATATCGCTTATTAGCACTGCCTTACTTTGGTAAGCTACGGCTCAAAGGACTGATCTCAGGCACAAAATCATCTGTCATTGCACCTGAACGCTTTAAAAAAGCTTTTTGCGTTTTTTTCTCAACGGCTTTTTCGACAAAATTGGCAAAGCGCGTGTTTTGATCGCTATACACTCAGGATAATTTTCATATAATCCTGAAAAAAGGGATCAGTAAAACATGTATTTAACGGTACAAAAAATACTCAAGGCCTTACTTTACTGGCCGTTTAGGATCACCACCAACCTTTCATCGGTACCCTACGAACCTTTAAAACAGATACAGGTAGAGAAAAACATACCCGTAGTTTACGTAACAGTATCTTCCGGGGTAGGCAATCTCATGGCCATTGAAAGGCTTACGCAAAAACTCAGACTGCCTTCACCTTTTTCAGATCTGCGCTTGGGCGATGATCATCTGCCGCGCATAGCCTATCTGCACAATCCGCGTATGATCTCGTCAATAGGCGCCGACGCTCATGCCGAAAAAATTTTTACAAAATGGCACCGTTGCTGTGAAAAACACAAAACCGATCTTCAGATAATTCCCATTTCGGTGATATGGTCAAGAAATCCCGGATATAAAGGCAAACCTCTTCACGGTTTCGGGATCACCAACCATACCCCTTCATGGCGTAAATTCTTAAAACTTATGTTCGAAGGAAGGGACAATTGCACCATTGTTTCAGGACTTTTGCATTTAAGCGCGCTGGAAGAACGTTGCAACGGTGATCCCGACATGAAGCTTTTGTGCCGCTTTGCCTCGATTCACTTCATCACCAAAGCCCGTCTGCTGGTAGGACGCCCCTTGCCTGATCGTGCGAAGTTTATCAATGAACTGATGAAAAGACCTGCGGTAAAACGCGCAGTCCAAGAAGAAATGTTGCGCAGCGGAGATGACTATCTTACCGTCACCAAACGCGGTCGTGCCATCTACGACGTGATGGCCGCAGACCCCAGATATCCTTTACTGCGTTTTCTGAATTCGGTGATCTCACATCTGTGGAAACGCATCTACCACGGTCAGCGCGTCATCGGAGCTGAGAATGTCCGCAAACTCATAGAAAGCGGTCATGAGATCATTTACATTCCCTGCCACCGCAGTCATATGGATTATGTAATGCTGTCCTTCGTACTTTTCCACGAAGGATTGCAAATGCCGCAGATAGCCTCAGGCGACAACCTCAATTTCTTCCCTGTAGGTCCGCTTATCCGTCGTTGCGGCTCCTATTTCATACGTCGCAAGATGAAGGGAGACAAGTTTTATATTTCTCTGTTCTCAGAGTATTTAAGCCTGCTCTTTGAAAACGGCTATGCCACCGAATTCTTCATCGAAGGAGGACGCTCCCGTACCGGCCGCACCCTGCCTCCCAAAACCGGCATGGTTGCCATGGCCGTAGAATCACAATTGCGCGGGATCAGCCGCCCCATCACATTCATTCCCACCTACTTAGGCTACGAACATGTCTCCGAGGTGAGATCCTATATGTCGGAGTTAAACGGCAGGGCCAAGACCAAGGAAAACGCCTGGCAACTTCTGGGGATATTCAGAAGACTGCGTTATTACGGTCGCGGTTACGTTACTTTCGGTAAACCCATCGAGATCCCCGACTTCTTAAATGAAAAACAGCCTAATTGGCGGGATTACATAGATCCTGAAGGTATAAAAAAACCACACTGGCTGTTTGAAACCGTAAACCGTCTTGCAGACAACATCATCCGCAACTTAAACGGCGCGGCACAGGCCAACGGTATCAATCTGTGCGCTTTGGCCATCATCAGCGATACAGATCACACAATGAGCATGTCAAGGCTGAAAAACTGCCTGTCGCTTTATTTAAAACTCATGAAGGTGGACGAAAAATTATACGATCTCATCCCAGGAGACAAACCGTCGGTGTTAATCTCACAGGCTCTTGAATTGCACAAATTCCGGGTTTACGACGTAGGAGAAGACATGAAATTCGTACGCCCGAGCTACGGACAGACCCTGCAACTTACCTATTTCATGAACAACATCGTGCATCTGTTCGCCCTACCTGCTCTCGTGGCCTCCATCATCATACGCAACGGGCACATACGCAGATCCGACGTTATATCACACGCGCGCGCGCTCTTTTATTTTCTGCGCCACGAGTTGTATGCTCCCGTGGATGAAAGCCGCCTCGACATGCTCATAGAGCGTTACATAGACTGTCTGCGCCGCGAAGGTTATATCACCGAAAATCACGGGCTCGTATGCCTGTCAGGAGACGGATATGACGAGATTTACATTCTTTCGCGCTGCATTCATTTAAATCTCATAAGATATCTTGTAGCAGTCACCGCCCTTAAAAATACCCGCGACGGCACGGCCACGGTAGAGCAGTTTATAGATACCTGCATCATGTACGCCCGTCGCCTGCCTGGTACGGTAACCAACAATTCTCCTGAATTTGCAGATCCCGTGATCTTTAAAGTAATGTGCGATACCTTCATACGTCACAAATATTTTTCTTTGGACTCGGATAAAACCATCTTCGTGCACAGCGACAAAGTATTAAAGCTTTATGATGCCGCAGCACCTCTGTTAGGGGCCCGTGATGTTAAGATCCTAAACGGTCAGGCTCAACAGGATCCCGACTGAAAAAATTTCGAGGTGTATATGCGCTTATCTTTACTGTCTTTGCTCTTTCCGCTGGCACTGTATACTGTTGCCCCTTCAGTCTTTGCCAATGAGGAAGCTCCCTCAGAAGGAGAAGGAGAAAGCGCCGTTGCTCCTGCTGCTCCAGAAATCGGCTACTACACATTAGAGCCGGACTTCGTCACCAATTTAGCATCCTCAAATCCTAACGAGAGGTTGCACTATGTGCGCATCAAAATCTCTCTCATGCTTTTTGATGAAAATGACAAACCGGTGGTAGTAGGATTAAATCCCGTGATCCGCGATGCCATTTTAAGCGTGATCGCTTCAAAAGATTTCACCAAAATAGCCTCATCAGACGGTCGGGAAAAATTAAGACAGGAATGTCGCGAACGTATTGCTTCCTTAATGCAGGATAAGGTAGGTTCAGATATAGTAAGGGACGTGCTGTTTCTCTCCTATATGTTCCAATAAACTCAATACCAAAAAGCATGTGTTCTTTAAGATACACATGCTTTTTTTAAATCTCTTTTCAGCTCTAGTCAAAAAGTTTGGC
>CABQMD010000068.1 GCA_902465145.1 uncultured Succinatimonas sp.
TAATTCCAAAAAGCGTAAAGAAATGCAAAAGCTTTTGGATAATCTCTCTGTAGGTGATGAGGTTTTGACTAACGGTGGTATTGCCGGTCGTATCGTCAGGCTTCCTGACAACAAAGAGTACGTATTAGTTGAAGTTGCCGACGAAGTTGTAATGCAGATGAAGCGTAACTACGTCGTAGCTGTGTTGCCAAAGGGCACCTTGCAGGCAGTTGCCGTCGATAAAAAGAATGCTCC
Source organism: uncultured Succinatimonas sp. (assembly GCA_902465145.1). Taxonomy (GTDB): domain Bacteria; phylum Pseudomonadota; class Gammaproteobacteria; order Enterobacterales; family Succinivibrionaceae; genus Succinivibrio. Next base: position 235 of record CABQMD010000068.1, read on the forward strand.
TAAGAAGGCTAATGCAAAAAAAGCTGCTCCTAAAGTTCAGGCACCTTTGCCGCAAGCTGTGGAAGCCAAACTCGGCATAGCTTCTGACGATGACAAGAAAGAAGAGCCAAGTGCCCCTGTTGCCGAAGCTGAAAACAAAGAAAATAAATAATTTCTTTTTAACTTTTCCTTAATATGACCGCGCTCTGGCGCGGTCTGATTTCAAGAGTTCCAAAGTGCAAAACAAGTTCCCTTTGTGGAAAAACGTCATGATCGTGCTGATCATTTTGATCGGTGCTTTCTACGCTCTTCCCAATCTGTACGGCGAAGATCCGGCACTCCAGATATCTGGTGCCAGAGGTCTTGATGTAGATGCCGCGGTGCAAGTCAAGGTACAGCAGGCGCTTGAAGCCAAAAACATCAGCGGCGATTATGAGTTGGAAAACGGTCAGTTGCTGGTACGTTTCAAGAATACCGAAGAACAGTTGCTGGCAAGAGATTTGGCCGCATCCGTACTCGACGACAATTATGTTACCGCCCTTAATTTAGCCCCGGCCACTCCTGCATGGATGCGAGCCATGGGTATGCACCCTTTGAAGTTAGGCCTTGATCTGCGTGGCGGCGTGCATTTTCTCATGGAAGTTGATATGGATTCGGCCATGAAGAAGATGACTGATCAGCTGGTCAATGATTTCAGAACCGAGTTGCGTAATGCCGGTATTCGTCTTGCAGGAGCAAGAGCCGAGGGTGATAACGTGATCGTGGCATTCCGCGATGCACAAACCCGTGATGAAGCTTTAAAAACTCTTTCGTCGCGTCACAAAGATTTTAAGCTTCAGGATTACGACAGCCAAAGCGACGGACGTTTCTACATACGTGCTACCATGACTCCGCAGAAGCTTTCCGAGGTTAAAACCAATGCTGTTGATCAGAACATCAACATCATCAGAAACCGTGTTAACGAGTTGGGTGTGGCTGAACCGTTGGTTCAACGTCAGGGCGCAGATCGCGTGGTAGTTGAATTGCCTGGTATTCAGGATACGGCCCGTGCCAAGGAAATTTTGGGCGCAACTGCCACCTTGGAGTTCAGATTGGTTGACAATACTGCCGATGTAGGTGCCGCTGCACAGGGACATGTTCCTGCGGGAACAGAGGTCCTTTATGACGCCAAACATTATCCAGTAGTGGTGAGCAAACAGGTGATTTTAACCGGTGATCATATCGTCGACGCCTCGTCAAGTGCCGATGAAAACGGTCGTCCTCAGGTTAATATCAGCCTTGACTCCCGCGGCGGTAATATTATGTCAGCTTTTACCAAGGATAATATCGGCAAGCCTATGGCGACCAATTTTATCGAGTTTAAAGCCGTGGTTTCCGATGATCCCAATGCTTTAAAACCTGGAGATGTGGGGTATAAGCCGAAATTCCGTAAGGTCGAGCAGATAATCAACGTGGCTACTATTCAGAGTCGCCTCGGTTCAAGTTTCCGCATCACCGGCATCAGCTCGAGTAAGGAAGCTCACAATTTGGCATTGCTCTTGCGCGCCGGTGCTTTGATTGCTCCTATCCAGATCGTTGAAGAGCGTACCATCGGACCTTCCTTGGGACAGCAAAACATCGACAACGGCTTAAAAGCCATGCTTTACGGCGTGATCTTCCTGCTGGTGTTCATGATCATCTATTACAAGGGATTCGGTCTTATCGCAAATTTGGCTCTGCTCTTCAACCTCGTGTTGCTCGTGGGAGTAATGTCGCTTATTCCAGGAGCTACCATGACCTTGCCGGGTATTGCAGGCATAGTACTTACCTTGGGTATGGCCGTCGATGCCAATGTGCTTATCTATGAGCGTATACGTGAGGAGATCAGAGCAGGTCGTCCGGTACAGGCTGCCATCCACGAAGGTTATGCCCGTGCTTTTGTTACCATCGCCGACTCCAACATCACTACCTTCATCACCGGTCTTATCCTCTTTATGGTAGGAACAGGGTCTGTAAAAGGCTTTGCATTGGTACTAATGATTGGTCTTGCCAGCTCAATGTTTACTGCCGTTACCGCCTGCCGAGCCATCGTGAATTGGGTATGGGGCTCCAAGGCCAATTTGAAGACTTTGAGCATTTAGGAGAACAAAACTATGATGCAGTTTATTAAGGAAGGGGTAGTCATCCCCTTCATGAAGATAAAACTCGTCGTGGAATTACTCTGCTTAGGCTTGGTAGTCGCAAGCATAGTCTCCATGTGCGTAAAAGGTCTTAATTGGGGGTTGGATTTTACCGGCGGCGTAGTGGTGGAAACCGAATTTACCCGTGCAGTTGATCTTGAAACCGTGCGCAAGGCCTATCTTGAAGAAGGTATCGAAGGTACTGCCCAGTATTCAGGAAGTACCAAGTCGGTGATGATGCGTGTGGCCCCTAAAGAGGGATTAGATCAGCAAACCGTCACCAATAAGGTGTTCAATGCTTCAAAGACCCTCGATCCTGATGTCAAACTTGCCCGTTCTGAATACGTCGGTCCTGCAGTCGGCGAAGAACTGGTAGAAAGCGGCATTTTAGCCATCGTGGTTTCGCTTATTGCAATTTTGGCCTATATTGCCTTCAGATTTGAATGGAGAATGGCAACCGGTGCCGTGATTTCGCTCGCATACGATGTCATAGTGGTGATGGGTGTGTTCTCGTTTTTCCAGATAGAATACGATCTGACCGTGCTGGCGGCTGTACTTACCGTAGTAGGTTATTCATTAAACGACAAAATCGTGGTGTTTGACCGTATACGTGAAAATGCAGTCAAGTTACCAAGAGGAGTTGAGATGCAGCGACTTTTTGATATTTCGCTTACTCAGACTCTGTCACGTACCATCATCACCTCGGGTACCACTCTTATCACCGTAGTATCGTTGATGATCTTCGGCGGCCCTATGATCTACGGTTTCTCGCTGGCCTTGTTCGTGGGTATCGTTTTCGGTACCGCCACGTCCATCTACGTGGCTTCCACCTGGACTCTGCTTTTGGGGATCACCCGTGCGCAGCTTGCTCCGCGTAAAGTGGTCAAGCAGGAAACCGATGTCGTGGAAACTATGGACTGAAGGTAAATTTTGTGAGTGTGTCAACTCGCTTAAAGGCCCTGTGCGCAATCGGCGTTTGGGGCCTTGTTTTGTCTTTGTCTTTATCATCGTGTTCTCTCACGAATGAAAAAGTTGCCTTAAAAAAAACGGAAAGTACGGCGGCTTTTTGTGTTCCTCCGCGTTTTGTAATGTTTGCATATCCTGATTATGCAAGTACTGAGCGCGATCAGATGCTGTTGGTAAATGTATCAAGACTTCTTGATACCAAGGCAGTTACCAAACGCGAAAGAGCTGAAGTGTTTTATGAGCTCGGAATAATTTACGACAGGTTGGGCATGGAAGCTACGGCCCGATCGATGTTCATGAATGCTTTGGCAGAGAACCGTCGCTACGCGGCTCCTTATAATTTCGTGGGGATCTACTTTGCTGAAGACGGGCGTTTTCAGGAGGCGCTCGATGCTTTTGACTCTGGTCTTGAGCTGGATCCGTCCGATGCTTATGTAAATTTTAACCGCGGAATAGTGTTGTATCTTGCAGGTCGTGCGGCTACTGCCTTGCCGGATTTCAGACGTTTTTATCGTGCAGATTCCTCTGATCCTTATCGTTTGCTTTGGCTTTATCTTTGTGAAAGATCGTTGGGAGATGACGAACAGGCGTTGAAGAATCTGTCCTTAAGGCGTGATCATGCCTCTGACAAGGAAAAAACGGAAAATTGGGGATTTCGCATCGTTTCTCTCTATCTTAAAGAAAAAAGGCTTGATGATTTCTTTGAAGAGCTCAGAAAATCTGAAAAAAATCCCGACGAATTTGCAGACAGATTGTGCGAAGGCTATTTTTACGTAGGTATGCAAAGCCTGCTTAACGGTAATGAAAAAGAGGCATATGACTATATGTCGCTTTCGGTTGCTACCAGACGATACGCTTTTTTGGAATACCGCTATGCTTTAAGACTCATGAAAAATTTAGGGCAGAAACGCGGTCTGTTTGTGAGTCCTGAAATAACACTTTGATTTTTTGGAGGCTTCCTGTCAGGAAGAAAACAGGATCATGCGCTATAACGACAATAATGAAAGCGGTAGCCTCAGTGCGACTGAATTTGCCGAATTAAAGCCCAGACTACTGCCTCAGGACGATGTCGAGGTTATGAGTGAATTTTTTAAAGCGTTAAGCGATCCTACGCGTATCAGCATAGTTGATGCTTTGCAAAAAAAAGGTTGGTTATGCGTATCTGATCTTGCCGAACTTTTGGGAGTGAGCAAGTCCGCTATTTCTCACCAGATGTGCAAAATGAGATTGAACAAACTGGTACGTTTAAAACGCGACGGCAAGCGGGTCTTTTACGCTTTAAACGACGATCATGTGGAAAAAGTTTTTGCGATGGCAGTAACCCATATCCACGAATAAAGGCTTTTTTCGAATTTTAAATTCATACACAATTCAAGGTCGGTTCAACCATGAGTGTCAAACGTCCTGTTTATCTTGATTATGCAGCTGCCACTCCGAGTGATCAGCGTGTCATTGAAGAGATGATATCCTGCATGAGCATAGACGGTGCCTTTGCCAATCCGCATGCCAAAGATCATGTTTACGGATGGGAAGCGGCCGAGGCCGTTGAAACGGCACGTGATCGCGTGGCTGCTTTGATAGGCGCATCTCCGCTTGAAATCTATTTCACCTCGGGAGCTACCGAAGCTAATAATCTGGCTATTTTCGGACTTGCAGAGGCTCTTGAAGCTCAGGGAAGTCAGAGAAAGCGTCTTGTTACCTCTCCTATAGAACATAAAGCAGTGCTCGAGGCCTGTGAAAAACTATCTGATCAGGGGTTTGAGATTACCTATATAAAACCAGATTGCGAAGGGATCGTAACTGCCGAGATGTTAAAAGACGTTATGGATGACGACGTCTTTTTGGTGACGCTTGCGCAGGCAAACAGCGTGCTCGGATCTGTAAACGACGTCCATAAACTTGCTAAAGTTGCAAGATCTTTCGGTGCATTTTTCCACACGGATACAGCTCAGAGTGCAGGTTATGTCGAAACGGATTTTGATTCATCTGATGTATCCATGGCTACTTTAACTTCAGAAAAGATTTGCGGACCCAAGGGCGTGGGAGCTTTGTATGTGCAGCGTGCTCAGAAAGTGCCGCTTGAAGCTCAGATCCTAGGAGGCGGACAGGAAAAAGGTTTGCGCGGCGGGACCGTTCCGACCCATCAGGTAGCCGGAATGGGAAAAGCTTTTGAGATCATGCGTCATCAGGGCGATGAGGACGCAAAACGCATGAATGCTTTAAGAGACAAGCTGATTAAAGGTTTGAGCGCCGTCGAAGGATGTGTAATAAACGGCAGCAGCGAGCATCACGTACCCGGGATCTTGTCGGTAAGTTTTAAAGG
>CABQMD010000069.1 GCA_902465145.1 uncultured Succinatimonas sp.
ACCATGATCACTTTTGTAAGTTTTGTGGGAATAACTGCTATTGCAGGTGCAATCGGTGCGGGGGGACTAGGTGATTTTGCCATACGTTACGGCTATCAGATGGGCTATCGCGACATGATCTGGCTTACCGTAGCGGTGATTTTGGTGATGATCAGTATTTTCCAGTTCGTAGGATCCGTCATTATCAAAAAGAATACCCATTAAAGATTGGTTTTCACCAGGTTAGTCTGATCCTTCTGAAACCTACAAATTTAAGTAAATTCAGTGCCTTTGTGGTGTGGAAAAGGCACTGATGAGAAAAATCCCTTTTAGACAGTCTTTTTTTAAGCTCCTGCTCTCCAAAAACTCCGCTTTCAAAACGCGTAAAGTCCTGATATCCGCGATCATCAGGAAGCGGCCCTGAGACTATGTCGTAACCGTGCTCCCAGTAAGCATCGGTGTGACATTTACATACAAAACGAATAAACTCTTCATCAGGAGTTGTAAAAGTCTTGACTTGCAATCCGACGTCCAAAGCATCCTGCAAGGCAAAGTTGAATATGCTGATGAACCCTGCGGTACGGTTGCGTGCAGCCACATGCATCCAGCGTACGGCCTGAGCATATTCGGGAGTAGTGTAAAACCCGGTGCCGAAATCAGATGATGTCAAAGAAGGCAGGATCTTTGGAAATTCTATGATCTCTTTGCTGCCGTGAAATATTTTCATTGGAAAACTTAGTTTGTCAGCGTTTACCGTAGTTAACCAGACTTTAACAAAAATAGCGTTTCACTTCAGGGTATTTAACCAAGTTATGCGTTGATGTTTACACATTATTAGGAAAATTGTCTGCGTGGAATGAACACATGCAAATGAAAAAGGAAAAAATATGAATATTCCTGCAGATCTTTCCCGCAGAAATTTTCTTAAGTTGACCGCTACTGCCGCAGCAGGACTTGCCGTGTCGGGTTTTATTCAACCGGCTTTTGCCTCAAATATTAAGGTAAAGAAGCTTGCCTTGGATGCCATCCCTGAAGATGCGGTTGAAATTGCCAAAAGCTCCGAACTCGTACAAAGCGCTTGGAATTACTTGTTAGGTGAAATAAATTCCCTGCACGATACGGAGTTAAAAGAAAAGGTGTTGGGCCTTTATTCCAAGACAGCACCGTCCTTCATGGAACGTTACCAGTCCTTATCTTCAGTTAAAGCCGTTTATCAAAAGCTTTTTGATGCAGGATTGGTTGATCCTAAGCTTACCTCCGTTGATAAGCTTTTCCCTCCGCTAAAAGATCCTGATACCAATCCACAGCCTTTCTTTTCAGCTCCAGGCAGCGGTTACGGCAGTCATCATTCTTATCCTGGCGGACTGGTAACCCATACAGCCGTGAATGTGGAAATTACCAAATCCATTTTGTCAACTTACAGTCACATAATGGATTATGAGCACGGATATGATATTGCCGTTGCAGGACAGCTTTTGCATGATTTGGCCAAGCCTTGGGTTTTCCAATGGCAAAAGGACGGCTCTTCTCTTCCTGAGTATACGATCGCCGGTACCGGTGCTCATCATATCTTCTCGGTAGCTGAGGCTATTTATCGTAATTTACCTTCAGACGAAGTGGTGGCTCAGGCCTGCGCTCACGATCATCCTGGCTCCAAGGCCGATGAAGATCAGGTTGTAAATTGGATCAAGGCAGCCTCCATCCTAGCAGGTGTCGAGCCTGTCTCTTACGGGCTTTTAAGTGCCGATGCCAAGTCTTTGCCCACTCCTCACCAGCAGGCAGGGTATATCGTTCACTTAGGCGATCACGACTGGGTGTTGTCAGTGCCGGCAGCCCAACAGTCAGTAGCTGCTTTAAAACAGGTCGCAGCCAAAGTTTACGGTATGAGTAAGCAGGATTTGAATTCAATCAAATTCAATAAGTTCAGAAATTATATAGGCGCACAGTACAGCTTTATGCATGTGCATCAGACTTTGTCGACCAAAGATCCCTTCACCGCCGCAAGTGAGATCGCATCTTTGGTAGTGGGTAAGTAAATTTTTAGTTGAAGATGGTTAATGCCGCTTATGGCGGCATTTTAGGAGGATCTTATGGGAGCCATGTCTCTTTGGCATTGGGGCATATTGTTGCTGGTTGCAGTTTTGGTATTCGGTACCGGAAAACTTAAAAATCTCGGAAAAGATGCCGGAAGTGCCATTCGCGGGTTTAAGGAAGGCTTGAACGATGTTAATGATCAGATGTCAAAAGATGAGCAAAAGTTAGCCGATCATACTGCGGAAAATCGTTCCTGAGAAATCTTATGTTCGGTTTTTCTCTAACTCAGCTTTTTTTAGTCTGTGTGGTTGCTCTTGCTGTATTAGGTCCTAAGCAGACCGTCGAATTTGCTTACATCCTTGGACGTCAGTTCGGCAGATGTAAGCGCTTTTTTGACGAATGTAAACAAGAAATCGATCTGCAGAATCTTTCTGCAAATTGTTCTTCGGCGCTTAAAAAGCATAACGATGAAATGACGCAGACGTTAAAAAAAGCTATGGAAGCAAATGCAAAGAGTAGCCCATATGCTCAATTTATGGCGAAGCATTCTGATGAACAGATTTTTGTAAAAGCAAAAGAAAGTGAAAACTTGGTTGCAAGGATAACCGAGCTTGAACGTGAAATTTCGGCATTAAAAGCTGAGGTACACGGGAGAAAAAAGATCTCATGACAGAGTCTTCACCGTTTTTATCCAATCTCATGCAATTAAGAAGTGCATTGTTGCGCAGTGCGCTTGGCTTCTTTATCGCCGTGATCGTGATTTTCCCTTTCATGGATGAGATTTTTAATTTTGCCTGCACACCTTTGTTAAGTGCTTTGCCAAAAGGAACATCGTTGTTGGCTGTCGGGGTAGTTTCTCCTGTCATGGGACCTTTGCGTACGGTATTATTTGCCGCTTTAATCCTGTCATTACCGTGGATTTTGTTGCAGATCTGGTATTTTGTTGCACCCGGACTTTATCGCAAGGAGAAAAAGGCGACGCTGTTATTCCTGCTATCGGCAGTAAGCATGTTTTCATTGGGAACGGCATACTGCTATTTTGTGGTATTTCGTTTTCTTTTTCCTTTCATTGCGTCTTTTGCACCTGCGGCAGTCAGCTTTGCCCCTGATGTTGACGCATATTTAAGTTTCATGCTACGTATGTTTGTAGCATTCGGTCTGACCTTTGAAACTCCGGTGGCGGTGTTCTGTCTGGTTAAATTCTCATTGGTATCGGTAGACAGGTTAAAAAAGATAAGGCGTTACGTATTGGTAGGATCTTTTGCCGTGGCTGCAGTACTGACTCCGCCTGACGTTACCTCGCAACTGTTGCTGGCTTTGCCTTTGACCTTGCTTTATGAGTTAGGTGTGATGCTGGCATCTTTTGGTATAAGAACCAAAGCTCTTAAAAGCATTCCTTCAGTGTGAAGAAAAGTGAGAAAAGGCGGCACGGTGCCGCCTTTAAAAATGCTATTTAAGCCTTTCAAGTTTTGCCATATAAAAACCGTCAAATCCTTCCGATGGCATGATGTGTTTGTCTTCCACAAAACGGTATTCGTCAGGATGTTTGGCTAAAAACTTCTCTATTTGTTTTTCATTCTCCGAAGGCATGATGGAGCAGGTTGAGTACACGACGATCCCGCCTGCTTTAGCCATCGGTGCGTAGCGCTCCAGGATATCTTCCTGCGCAAAAAGGATCTCTCGCATTCTTTCACGTCCGTCGCGCCATTTTGAGTCAGGCATGCGTCTTATGACTCCGGTTCCAGAGCAGGGAGCGTCGATGAGGACTTTGTCCGCAGCATCATGCAGGCGTTTAATCACTTTGGTAGTATCGATTAGTCTGGTTTCGATATTGAAAGCCCCGGCTCTGCGTGCGCGTTTTTTCAGATCCTCAAGTTTCCATTCCTCAGTATCCATGGCTATAAGCTGGCCTTTGCCTTCCATCAGAGCCGCAAGGTGCAGAGTTTTGCCGCCTGCACCGGCGCAGGCGTCGATCACCCGCTCACCGCTTTTAGGATCTAAAAATTCCGAAATCTTTTGGGAACCGGCATCCTGCTGTTCAAATTTTCCTTCACGGAAGGCTTTGGTTCTGAACAGTGCTGAATTAGAGGTAACCTCAAGTGCTACCTGTGAACCGCCTACCTGACGGGTGACCGTACCCTCTTCTGACAATTGAGCTGCCAAAGTATCGCGATCTGTTTTCAAAGTGTTGGTACGTATAAAACGTTTTGCAGGCTCTCCCAAAGCTTTACGCTCGGCAGGCCAGCGCTCTCCCAGTTCTTTGTTCCCCATTTCCTCAAGCCAGATGGGGCAACCCTGATTCATCAAAGGATCGTTATGAGCTTCGCCTTGTTTTTTCTTAAGACTGCGGCGATCAAAGCCGTCCTCACCCTCAAGTTCCGGCAAAGGCCAGCCTTGTTCTGCACAATAGGAAAAAAGCAGACGCTGAACGTGACGTTCAAAATCAGAAGGACGTTTTAGCCCCGAAACAAAGGCGTAAAAAGACAGACGGCTGAACATGGCATTGATGTGCCTGATGATAAAGCCCTGTTCGACGCTCTCGAGTTTTACCTTTGAAAACCACAGAGCATAGGCCCTGTCAAGCGGTTTGTGTTCTTCAAGTACCGAACGCAGAATTGACAGCACCAGCCTTTGTTGAAAAGCAGAAAAGCCTTTGTGACGTACGTAGGCTTCATGTTGCTCTGCCGATTCAAAACGACTCTCCTCCCGTGAAGATCTTGCTTTTTCGGTATGAGAGAAACGACGTTTTTGCTCTGAAAAATGTCCCCGGGCTTTGGCATAAGGTTTTGCTCCTTTAGATGTGGAGTGAGGTTTTAAAGATAAGGGCTTTTTGCCGTCGGTTCTTTTGTCGTCCATAATTTTGACCTTCACTTGTCTTTTTTATTGCGGCTGCGGTGTGCTTTGGCACCGTAACCTGAATCTTTTAAACTGAAACCTTCGCGGTTTATCCACACATCAAGACCGTTGCGTACGTTTCCTGCCACCAAGGTTGCCGCCATGCTACTGCTTTTTAACACCAGATCTGCACAGGCCTTAAGACATCCTGATTGAGCATCAAAACGGATTTTGTCTTCATCAAGCAATTTTTCTCTTAATTCCGTGATGTGCTTAGGTACCGATCCTACAGTCTGCAACGTTATTTGTGATCCTTTGATGATCACGAAAGCAGGATGAGATCTAGGACCGGTAGGATATCCTTGAGCGATGACGTTTTTTATCCTGAAAGTATAGATTTCGTGATGACTTAAAGAAGCGGTGCAGTTTACCATGTCTTTTAATCCAAGTAGCGATTCATACAGCTCAATCGGCAGTACGGCATGGGTTTTGTTGCCCTTGCTGTCGGTAAGAAAGTAAATGCTTTGCGCGCTCATGGTATGTGTCCGTTTCCATACACAGAATATCAGAAAAAATCTTTTTTGCAGAAGTTTGACAAAGTTGAGATATTTCTGCTTCATCAAGCGTTTCTTCCGTATTTTCAATATATGAAAGAAAAACATTAATGTACGCTATAATTGGCAAACGAAGTGGTGAATGCCGACTTATATGAAGTCTTTTGAGGTGAACTTATGATTTATCTTGCCAGTTTTGTCATGTTTTTGTTTTTTGTCACGGCA
>CABQMD010000070.1 GCA_902465145.1 uncultured Succinatimonas sp.
CTTTGAAGTTCGGCACCGCATCCGTCTCCCTGAGGAACGGCTGCCTGACGCACGCACCAAGGGCTGTCTACAGGACAAGCCAGACGTACATGCATATGCGCTCTGTGCCCGAACCAGGGACGAAGACGCCGCAAAGCCTGTTCGATACGCTCATTGTTTTGAGCTTTTTCTGACAAAAGTTCACACATGCGTTTTTTGATCCCAGGGGCAACAAAGATGCGTTCTACTCTTGCATCGGATGCGGCAAGCAAAATAAGCTTTGCTCTGGCAGTATCAAAAAAATGCGTAGGACGTCCTTTTGCATCCACTAATGGCAATTCTCTTGGATGGCCAAGTTCACTGCTACTTCGGCGAGGTGATGCAAAATCAAAAGAAATATCTGCATCAAGTCCCGTCTGATGACTGCCGTGAGCAGAACGACTGCCGAACGAGCCACCGTAACGCTTTGAAAGATCTCCTATAAGCAAAGGAGGTAAGCCCGATGATACGGCTTTTTCAGCCAAATCGTTGATAAAACTCACAAGCTTAGGATGAGCGTAGTCACGCCCCGGAGCATAACGCAAAACCTGAAAATATGGACTGCCCTCAAGTTCGTATGCTCCTCTGATGCAGCCGTTGTTGTAACTGCCGAAGATCTCGGCAGCAACGGCTGTATTAAAGGTTGTTATCAAGGCTGCTGCAACAAAAAATAAAATTTTTAGTTTTTTCATCTTCTTACTTCAAACGGAACATGCGTTTGAACAAAGGGATCTGAGAACGGGTAGTTACTTCAATTTCCACCGACACCCCCATAAAAGCAAAGCGATCACGAAAATCCCGACCGTCATCTTCATTGATGCGGTTGATTATTTGCACGAAATGCTCACGCAATGCCTTGATATATCCGGCACTTTCCTGCAGGATAAGTTCTGAAACCAAAGCTCTTACCTGTTTTACCCGCATGCTTTCATTGATGCGAGGAGGCCTGATCACATCCTTCCAGGCAACGCCGGTAACGCATTGCACATAATTGCGAGTTTGAGTGCCCGTCCAAAAACATGAAAAAGGATCCTTTACTTCCTTCATAAAAGCATTTATGTAACGGTTTACCCCTTCGACACACTGATTGCGCTCCTCACCACGTCCTGAAATGAGGAAACGCCTAAACAGGATCTGCTTGCCATTTTCGGCAGCCACCTCATAAAAATAACGTACTGCCGACGACGCAGGTTCCTGCTTTAAGTAATAACGCAAATTGGTACGGTCTTGACGTTGCTCTTGCATCAGGACATCGAAATCGTATTGTTCGTAACCTTTTTCTGCGCGTTTCTTGAGCAAATTTACCAATACGGAGCGTATGAGCCACTGCTTTTGTTTTGAAGAAAGAAAATCCTGAAGATGATTGGCAAGAAATCCTGAAAAATCTTCTTTTACAGAATCACTGAGCTTAGGAGACATTCCTCCTGCCAAAGCGATCTCCAGTGCATATTCTTTTTTATGAGCAAATACCGAATAGTAAATCAATACCCATAATTGCATGCGCAGATCAAAAAGGCGGTTGAAAACATAGCTTACAACCTCTTTACCGTCCGGGATTGAATCTGGCTGCATCACCGCATCCACATCACGGCGGTATTCCCAGTCGTTTACGTATTTGCAGGTTCGGTGCCAATCTATGTAATCCTGCGCAGGGCGTGAGAAAAAATCTTCCAACTCCTGTCTCGTAAACGAAGCAAGTTCTGAGTGTTCACCTTCAAACAAAACTTCAGGAGCTTCAGCCACCGGCCACAATCCGTTTAAAGGTTGAGTAGCGGCTAAAACCGCCTCAATTCGCTCAGGATGCATCCTTAAAAAACGCAGTGCCGACCACAAAGCGGCACTGGCATAAAGCTCAAGAACCAAAGGAGTGTAATGCTTTGAAGTTTGAGCAATCGGCAAAACCTTAGGAAAATGAAGGCACTCGAGCATTTCATCAAGAGTAGTTGCAGCCCTGACGTTTTCTTCTTTACAGTTGATGAACAGCTGTTGCCACATGACGCTGAGATCCTCAACCGACGCGCAATCTGCAACCAATTCACGCACCAAAGGCTTGTTAGCATCGAAGATCACGCAATCAAGCCCCTTTAAATAATTTTCGCGTAACAGATCCTGCTCAGACGGATAGTCCTGGAACTTGGCCCTCAACATCTTGGTGTCAATGCCGTGCTCGTTGACTATCCCCCAGCGCATCCTGCTTGGAACTCTCGGAGTAACAAAAGTATGAATACGAATATGCGGAAGTTCGTCTGAAGCAGTAGGACCGTCGCGCTGAGGCAGAACTTTCCACTCCAAGACCGCAAATTCTACGGTCTGACCTTCTTCACCTTCGTTGGGGCTGAATACCCCAGCTATGCATAACTGACGGGCGGTCATGTCATTCCTTACCAATTGGCAGGCTTGGCAGGAGCCAACAGTTCATCATCGCCTACTATGGTGGCACCGCCGTTATCAGCAGTACTCTGTGATTCTGCTGCCATAGACGACGAACGGTTTATCGTACTGGCCTGCCTTTTTTGCTCCATGGCAGGATCTGGGTTCTGCGCACTGTCCATATAATCAAAAATGGTCACAATCTTGCGTATGCCAGATACGTTCTTCTTGATTTGATTGACAGCACGGGATGCCTCATCCCTAGTCACATATCCCATAAGATATACAACCTTGTCTTCGGTAAAGACCTTAAAACGCCCCGAGCTTATATTCTTTCCAAAGAGCAGCTGACTCTTTACTTTGGAAGTGATCCAGGCATCGTTGCTGATTGCGGAGCTTGAGATGGGCTCTCTGTTTTCAACATAATTGTATACGTGGCGCACGTATTCGACATGTTTTATCTGTTCTAAGCAGGAATTGAAGTAGCTCTGGTTTTTAGTCTGACCTGCCAAAAGCACGTTTCCATTCACCGCCACTACCGATACATTGAATACTTTTTCATCGGAATCGCTGCGATGGTCGCTTAAGATATGTTTGCAATCCTGCTCAATCTGTTCGTCGTACATCTGGATGTCAACTGTACGGCTGTCTGAACCGACCACGGCACCTGCTCCTGCGGCGGCACCGCCTACCAAAGCAGCCACGCATCCGTTAAGCAACAACGCGGAGGACACTGCACCTGCAGCCAAAACTATCTTAAATTTGGTAATTTTCATAAAAACACCCTCATTAAAGCCTGCACTTTATACAGCCACCTTGATGGATCCCTGTCAAACTGCTTGCGATTTTACCAATATTCACGCAAGAAAATTTCTTTTGACATTGTACACAAGCGCAAGGCTTTAAGAGCTTAAAATTACCTCTTACGAAGTTTTAACTTGGCAAAAATGCTTATCAAGTCCATCTTTTAATCTGGTTAATTTCCTAGTTTAAAAAATTTCAGTTCCTGCTGTACGCTGTCCATACCGACATCTATTTCTTCAAGAGCCTTCATTGCCTCATCAGTACCGCCAGAAATATCCTTGGTAATGTCAGTTACTCCCTGCATGTTCGATGAGATCTCGGATGTTGCAGTAGTTTGCTGCTCTGCTGCAGTTGCGATCTGAGTTATCTGCGTATGCACTTCTTTTACATGATCGATGATCCCCTGCAGTACATCCTGTACTGCCGTCCCTTTTTGAGCCAGATCGTCCATATTTTTAACACTTTCCTGCATGGAGAGGTCGGCACTGTCGGCATACTGCTGAACCTGCTCAACCATTTTGGTGATCTCATGAGCCGAAACGGAAGAACGTTTGGCAAGAGCCCGCACTTCATCGGCAACCACGGCAAAACCTTTACCTGCCTCGCCGGCTCGAGCTGCTTCAATAGCTGCATTTAAGGCCAGAAGATTGGTTTGTTCGGATATATCTTTGATCGTTTCTACTATGGAACTGATTTTCTCTGACTGTTGCTTGAGGGCACGAATGTGCTCCGAATCATTCTCCGTCTTTTCCTTCTGACGCAGGATCCCTTTGATGGTTGTCTCTATCTGACCTACACCGCGATCGGTAATGCTGTTGGATTCACTGGCGGTTGCGGCTGCTCCTTCACAGTTTTTGGCTATGTCGGAAGTTGTTGACACCATTTCATCAGAAGCAGCCGACACGGTAACGCTGCGATTTTCCGCTTCAGAAACCCTGTCATGGATGGAAGAAGTGATATGTTGCAGTTCATCTATATCCTTATGCGTGGCAGATGCGGCGGTCAGTACCATGTTCAGAGCCTCTACCAGAGCATCGCGCATCTTAAGCAAATATCTGTCAGTTTCTGCAAATTCATCGCTGCCGTCAGCATCGACTTCAAAAGTAAGATCTCCGTTTGCAGCCTGCTCCAAAGCCTTTCGCAATCTGTAAAGACGGCTGGTGATATACCCGGAAATGGCAAACCCCATGATCATGGCGATAACGATCCCGGCAACAACGGTGATCCCCACCGATACATACATGTCAGTCTTATCTGCATTAGACAAAGACAGATGTTTTACCCTTGCATCCACCGATTCATTTAGCTTTGCCACGTTTTTTGACAACAAATCAAAAAGCGGTAACTCCGTAGCGATGAAATCGTGCATGGCTACGTCACGCTGATCGGCATTTAACGAAGGTCGTATGCTGTTATTGAAAAAAGTTATGTAGTTTGAAGCATTCTGACGCAGTGACTTAACTTCGGCTTTGTAATCGTCACCGGCATCGCCTGTACCTATCTTTTGCTCGTTAAAAGTCGCGGTCAGCTCTTCAAGTTTTTTAAGATCCTGATCTATCTTGTCAAAAAAATCTCTTTTGCTGCCGCCGCCGTTTAAATATGCAAGGGTTTCCCCTGCAGATCCTGAAATAAGTTTTTGTAATTTAAGAAGATCCGCAGACGAGCTTTCAGAAAGCTGATAATATCTCGTTTGAAGTTTCAATACCGTTTATAGTCTGTCTTACCGAAACAAAAGCCACTACCGCAGTAAGCAACACAAAAAAGAGAAACCGCCCAAAAGTTTTACTCGTGTGCTGAGATGTTCCAAAAGACTCATGTTATGCCTCTTAAATATCAGTACATTTAAAAAATTATGTGCTCAACTTCACATCTTGAATTTTTTTATTGCAAAATACATTTTTTTGCAAAACAAATAAAGAATATTCGAATTTTGTTAAATTTAAAGCACGATATGGTGCATTTAATCGTTTTTGCACTTTAAATACACAATCAGGAGTGAATATGGGGATCGCTTTTTTTGATATGGCACCTTGGTAGATGGAGATACCAACGATATCAGCCTGCATTTTTACGTACAAAAAGGGCTAATTGAAGAAAGTTATCTTGAACCTCTTAAAGAAATGGGACGTCAGTTTTTTCTAGGAAAAGTAGATATTAACGCCGTAGCCGAATTTGCATGCAAACCGTTGGTCGACATGCCGAAGGAAAAAAGGGAAAAACTGCTTGAAGAATGTGTAAGAGAACATATAGCGCCGCGCTTTAAACTAGGTGCGTTAAAAACCATTAAATGGCATAACGATCACAACAATGCCTGCGTGATCGTCACCTCAACCAACGACTATTTAGTGCGACACGTAGCCGATGCTTTGGGGATCCGCTATATCATCGCCTCTCCTATGGAACAGGATGAAAACGGTATATTAAC
>CABQMD010000071.1 GCA_902465145.1 uncultured Succinatimonas sp.
GGTGTACTGCTACGGAATAGCATTTTTCCGTAAGGAATGCTCAGTTGTGAAAAAAACTGTTGAAATTGCCGAAAGGTAAAAAAAAGGCGGATCTTAAATCATAAGAGCCGCCGGTTAAATTTTTCAGTCATGAGCGCTGTTTGTTGCAATTGTTGCGCCCATGAAAATTGCAAACAGATCAGAGGTTTTTCATCTCTTCAATCTGAGCTTTGACTTTTTCAAGTTGAGTTTTGTTAAGTTCCAACTGAGCCTTGGCGCCTTCAATGATCTTTGCCGGGGCCTTGGAAATGAAAGCTTCACTCTTAAGACGCGCTTCTGAGGAAGCGATCACGCCTTCAAGTTTCTTAGCCATGGCACTTAAACGTTTGATCTCTGCATCCTTGTTCACCAGATCTTTCATCGGGATCAACACTTCGGCAGTACGCAGAGGCTTTGAAGAGCAGGGTGGCAAATTGTCTCCTGCTTTTACAAAGACAACTTTGTCGATGTTGGCAAGATTTTCAAGATAAGCAAAATACTTTTCGGTATAGCTTTCTTCTTCAGCAGAAGCTCCGCGCAACATAGGATAGAGTTTGACCGAAGGTCCGACTTTCATTTCGGCACGCAGATTGCGAACCGAAGTTGCAAAATCCTTAAGCCAAGAGACGGCAGCTTCGGCTTCATTGTCCTGTGAGTAGTCAGTACCGTCTGGATATGCTGCCGACATCACGGTGTCGGTATGCATGCGACCGAGCATGGGGGCGGTGATCTTCCAGATAACCTCGGTAATAAAAGGCATAACCGGATGAGCAAGGCGCATGGTGGTCTCAAGCACGTCTACAAGATTCCAGGCAGTGGCATCTTTTTGTTCTTTGGTGAAATCACCGCGGAAGATCGATTTGGTAAATTCAAGATACCAGTCGCAGAACTCATTCCAGATGAATTCATAAAGTTTTGTGGCTACGTTGTCAAAGCGGTAACCTTCCAAAGCTTCGATGACTTCGGCTATGCAGGTGGAAAGTTTGGAACGGATATAACGATCTGCCAGTGACAGGTTTGCAAAGTCCGGCTTTTCAAGCTTGCGTTCGCCCACGTTCATAAGAGCAAAACGCGAAGCATTCCAAATCTTGTTACAGAAATTGCGATAGCCGTCCAAACGTTTCATATCCCAGTTGATGTCGCGTCCGTTTGAGGCAAGAGCACAAAGGGTGAAACGCAGTGCATCGGTACCGTGCGGAGCAATTCCGTCAGGGAATTGTTTGGCGGTACGTTTGGCAATTTTCTCGGCGATCTGCGGTTGCATCATATTGGCAGTACGTTTGGCAATCAGCCCGTCTATACCTATACCGTCTATCATGTCCAAAGGATCGATGACGTTGCCTTTGGATTTGGACATCTTTTTACCTTCTTCGTCGCGGATGAGTCCGGTAACGTAGACGGTCTTGAAAGGCACCTGAGGATTGCCGTCTTTATCTTTCATGAAGTGCATGGTCATCATGATCATGCGGGCAACCCAGAAAAATATGATGTCAAAACCGGTGACCAGCACTGAAGTGGGGTGGAAGGTTTCAAGCTCAACGGTTTTGTCTGGCCATCCCAAAGTTGAGAAAGTCCAAAGTGCCGAAGAGAACCAGGTGTCGAGTACGTCAGGATCGCGCTTTAAGGCAACGCTTGCGTCAAGACCGTATTTTGAGCGTACTTCATCTTCGTTTCTGGCAACGTAGACTTTACCGTTGTTATCGTACCAAGCTGGGATGCGGTGTCCCCACCACAGCTGACGGGAAATACACCAGTCCTGCAGATCGTTCATCCAGGAAAAATACATGTTTTCATACTGTTTGGGAACGAACTTGATCCTGCCGTCTTTTACGGCTTCTACCGCAGGTTTCCCAAGCACGGATGCCTTAACGTACCATTGATCGGTGAGCATAGGTTCGATGGGGACACCGCCGCGATCTCCGAAAGGCTGAGACAGAGCATGATCTTCGATGTGATCCAAAAATCCCTGATCTTTTAAATCGGCAACCATGAGATCTCTTGCTTCAAAGCGGTCAAGAGCACGGTAGCGTTGTGGGATCGGCGCATCATAAGTAGTAAGAGCTTTGCCGTCGCTGTCGAATACTTCGGCGACATCGCGAATATGAGCGTCTTCTGTGAGTATATTCACCATGGGCAACTTGTTGCGTTTACCCACGGCGTAGTCGTTGAAGTCGTGTGCCGGAGTGATTTTCACGCAACCTGTGCCGGTGGTCATGTCGGCGTGGATATCGGCAATAATTTTAATGCGGCGTCCTACCAGCGGCAGCAGCAGATCTTTGCCGACTACTGATTTAAAGCGCGGATCCGAAGGATTGACGGCTACGGCGGTATCACCTAAGAGAGTTTCAGGACGGGTAGTGGCCACCATGAGATAGTCTTTGCCTTCGTCCGTTTTTACTCCGTCGGCCAAAGGATATTTTACGTACCACATGAATCCCTTGACGTCTTTATTTTCAACCTCAAGATCGGAAATGGCGGTACGCAGTTTGGGATCCCAATTTACCAAGCGTTTTCCGCGATAGATAAGATCTTCATCGTAAAGACGTACAAAGACTTCAAGTACGGCTCGCGATAATCCTTCGTCCATGGTAAAGCGTTCGCGGCTCCAGTCTACGGAATCACCCAAACGTCTCATTTGACGGGTGATGTTGCCGCCTGATTCTGCTTTCCATTTCCATACGCGCTCTATGAATTTTTCGCGTCCTAAATCATGGCGGGTAAGTTTCTCTTCTTTGGCAAGTTTGCGTTCCACCACCATCTGAGTAGCGATTCCGGCGTGATCGGTTCCGCATTGCCACAAAGTATTGTCACCTTTCATGCGGTGATAACGGATCAGGGTATCCATGATGGTTTGCTGAAAAGCATGTCCCATATGCAAAGATCCGGTAACGTTGGGCGGAGGCAATGCTATTGAATAAGCGTTTTTGGAAGTGTCGCCGTTTGGTTTGAAGCAGCCTTCTTCTTCCCATTTCTTGTAAATGCCGGCTTCAAAGTTTTCCGGCTGGTAAGTTTTTTCCATTTCCATGAATTCTGTGGCCTTTTGTTGTTTTTGCTTGTAAATATTGTTTGCAAAGGGGGCCTGAAGCGGCCCCCTGAAAGTTCAGGCTATGCTGCGACTATATTGACCAGACGCCCTTTGACGTAGATGGTTTTGCGCACGTTCTTGCCCTCCAAGTGACGCTTTATGTCCTCGTTGTTCAAAGCAAGTTTGATGATTTCATCCTGATCTAAGTCAGGAGCCACGGTAATGCGCGAGCGGACTTTGCCGTTTATCTGGATGACCAAATTCATATCCAAAGCCTTGAGAGCTTCGGGATCTGCCTTTGGCCACACCGCATCGTCTATGGTGCCGGCATTGCCGAGTATCTGCCAAAGTTTGAAGCAAAGGTGAGGAGTTACCGGATCAAGCATTATTACCACGTCGTTGTAAAGTTCGTGCAGTAAAGCTTTGTCGGCGTCGTTTTGAACTTTGAATTTCTGGGCGCTGTTCAAAAGTTCCATGATAGCGGCGATGGCCGTATTGAAGGTTTGGCGACGGCCGATGTCGTCAGTAACCTTTTGAATGGTCAAATGCAGTTCGTGACGCAGTTTACGCTGTTCATGAGTAAGCGCATTAAGGTCGAGTTCGCCTATCTTGCCAAAAGCGCAGAGATCCTGAACTTGCGACCAGAGTTTTCTTAAGAAACGCTGAGAGCCTTCGACTCCTGACTGACGCCATTCAAGCGTAAGTTCGGCAGGGGATGCGAACATCATGAACAGTCTTACGGTATCGGCACCGTAGAGTTTGATCATGTCTTCAGGATCGATGCCGTTGGCCTTGGATTTGGACATCTTGATCATGCCGGCGTGATGCAGCTCATGGCCTTCATCATCGCGGGCACTGATGATATTGCCTTTTTCATCGCGTTCTACCTGAGCTTTGAGAGGGGACACCCAAACTTTCACTCCGTCTTTGCCGTTGTAATAGAAGGCGTCGGCCAGCACCATACCCTGACAGAGCAAGCGTTTGAAAGGTTCGTCATACTTAACCATTCCCGCATCGCGCAACAGTTTGAAGAAGAAGCGCGCATAGAGCAGGTGCATGACTGCGTGTTCGATACCGCCTATGTACTGATCGACCGGCAACCAGTAATTGGCTTCTTTCTCGTCGAACATGCCCTGATCGTATCTGGGGGAACAATAACGGGCGTAATACCAGGATGATTCCATGAAGGTATCGAAGGTGTCAGTTTCGCGGGTGGCACTCTTGCCCTGATATGTAGTTTTGTAGAAAGCCGGATCTTTCTTTAAGGGTGAGGTTACGCCGTCGATCTTCACGTCTTCTGGCAGTTTTACCGGCAATTCGTCATCGGGAACCGGAACCAATTCACCGCTTTCATCTACGGTGAGCATGGGAATAGGCGCGCCCCAGTAACGCTGACGGGAAATGCACCAATCACGCAAGCGGTAATTTACTTTGCGTTCTGCACAGCCTAAAGAAATGAGCTTGTTGGCTATGGCTTTGAATGCTCTGTCAAAGTCCAGACCGTCAAATTCTCCCGAATTGAAAGCTACGCCGTGCTCGGTAAAGGCTTGCTTGGAAATATCAAGTTCGGAACCGTCGGCAGGTTTGATCACCGGTATTATCTCTATGCCGTATTTCTTGGCAAATTCGTAGTCACGCTGATCGTGGGCAGGAACTGACATGACGGCACCGGTACCGTAATCCATGATCACGAAATTGGCTACGTAAACGGGAACTTTGCGTCCGTTTAAAGGATGCACCGCATAAAAACCGGTAAACATGCCTTTCTTTTCCATGGTAGCGATGTCAGCTTCGGCACTCTTGTGAGTACGGCATTCCTGACAGAAGGCTTCAAGTTCAGGATTGTGCTGACAGGCTTCCTTTACCAAAGGATGGTTTGCGGAAATGGAAATATATGTAACGCCCATGAAGGTATCGGGGCGGGTGGTGTAAACGGTAAAACTTTGATCGCTGTCTGCAACTTTGAAGGTAATGTTAAGACCTTCCGAGCGCCCTATCCAGTTACGCTGCATGGTGCGAACGCGTTCAGGCCAGCCTTCAAGCTTGTCTATGTCTTTTAAAAGTTCGTCGGCGTAAGCTGTGATCTTAAAATACCACTGCGGCAGTTCGCGCTGCTCAACTTTCGCACCGCATCTCCAGCAACAACCTTCTTCTACTTGCTCGTTTGCCAGAACAGTGTGATCGACGGGGCACCAGTTGACCGTAGAGACTTTTTTGTAAACGAGTCCTTTTTTATAGAGCTGGCCGAAAAATTTCTGCTCCCATTTGTAGTATTCGGGGCGGCAGGTGGCAACTTCACGCTCCCAGTCATAGGCAAAACCTAAAGACTTGAGCTGTTTTTTCATGTAGGCAATGTTGTCGTAAGTCCAATCCCCTGGCTGTCTGCCGTTTTTAATGGCGGCATTTTCCGCAGGCATGCCGAAAGCATCCCAACCTATAGGTGACATAACGTTTTTGCCGTTTAAACGTTGGAAACGGGCAATTACGTCGCCTATGGCGTAATTTCTTACGTGTCCCATGTGCAGACGTCCCGACGGGTAGGGAAGCATTACCAGACAGTAATAT
>CABQMD010000072.1 GCA_902465145.1 uncultured Succinatimonas sp.
TATTTTTGTGCTTTATTTAAAAAGTCATAGCTAACTGATTTTGACAATAAAATTTAATTGTCGTAATTTCATCTGAAAATTTAACAAACGTAGGATGCGTCAGAATACGGATTTTCCGCATCTGTATTCGTATCCGTCGTCAACCAGGCTTTTGAAAGCCTATAAGGTGCCGAGTTTATGTCAGAGAGTAATTCTCAAGAGTATATTTCGCATCATCTGCACTTTCTTCAAGTTGATCTACGCGATCTTTCGGTTGTAGATAGTGTTAAACCGAACGATCAGCAGGCTTATCAGGCTTGTTTGGTCAATTCTGATGCGTCGAATTGTATAAAGACTGTATCAACACAAAAGTGTTACTTGTCAGATTTGGGACATGGAACCTGCGTTGGTGTGTTACCCGAAGCCAAAAGCTCAAATATTTTTAACCCGTATACGGTGAATCTTGATTCCTTGGGGATAACCGTAGTATTGGGAATTTTGTTTTTGGTATTGTTCCGTTATGCATCCAAACGTACCAAGAGCGGTGTACCAGGTAAATTCCAATGTTTTATCGAAATGATCTTTTGTATGGTCAGAGACATGGTTTCCGGAATTTTTAAGCGTAAGAGCAAGTTGATAGCCCCGTTATCACTTACTGTATTCGCTTGGATTTTCCTGATGAATCTTATGGATCTCCTTCCAATTGATCTGTTACCTGAGACAGCCAAGGAGATAGGTATACCTTTCTTAAGAGTTGTACCATCTGCTGATGTGAACATTACGTTATCTATGGCTGTAGCTGTTTTCTGCCTTATTTTCGTATTTTCATTTAGAAATATCGGCGTAAAGGGATTCTTGAAGAGCATCACGCTACATCCTTTCAATCACTGGGCCTTTATACCAGTTAACTTCATTCTTGAAGGTGTTTCCCTATTATCCAAACCAATTTCTTTGGGACTTCGACTTTTCGGCAATATGTATGCCGGAGAAATGATTTTTATACTTATTGCGCTTCTGCCTTTGTGGTGGATTCAATGGGTATTGAATGTGCCTTGGGCTTTGTTCCACATTCTGATTGTGACATTGCAGGCATTTATTTTCATGGTTCTGACCATTGTTTATCTGTCAATGGCCAGTGAAGATGAAGAGTAGTTCATTGTTTTACAAGGAGATATAAAATGGACGCAACCATGCTTTACCTCGCTGCAGGCCTAATGATGGGATTAGCCGCTATCGGCGGTGCCATCGGCATCGGTCTTTTGGGCGGTAAATTTATCGAAGGTGCGGCAAGACAGCCTGATTTGCTCTCTTTACTTCGCACCCAGTTCTTTATTGTTATGGGCTTGGTTGACGCAATTCCTATGATCGCTGTCGGTCTTGGTATGTACGTGATGTTTGCCGTAGCCTGAAACCTGACGTCTTTAAAGAATAAGCGGAGCGTTTCACTTTGGAAATCAATGCCACTTTTTTAGGACAGGCAGTTGCGTTCCTGATCTTTGCGGTTATATGTATGAAGTATGTGTGGCCGCCTTTGATCAATGCTATAGAGAAAAGGCAGAAGGAAATTGCTGACGGTCTTTCTAATGCTGAAAAAGCAAAAAAGAACTTAGAGTTGGCCAATAACGGAGTCAAGGAAGCTTTGCAGGAAGCTAAAGCTCAGGCTCAGAAAATTGTTGATGAAGCTCAAAAACAGCGTGCCGAGATTATCGACAAAGCTGCGACTGAGGCTCTTGAAGAAAAAGCAAAAATTCTTCAACAAGCTCAAAACGAGATTGAGGCAGAACGCAATAAGGCGCAGGAAGAGCTTAGAGCTCAGATCGCTGCGTTAGCTGTTGCCGGAGCTGCGAAAATTTTGGGTGAGCAGGCTGATTTGCATACAGATAAAACTGCTCTTGAGCAGATTGAAAAATCTATTTAAGGAAGGAATGAGCAGTAATGGCTGAGAATTTGACTGTTGCTAGACCTTATGCGGAGGCTGTATTCGGTTTAGCAACAGAAGAAAAATCCTTCGACAAATGGCAGACGGTGCTTTGCGCTATGTCTGAAGCTGTCAAAGATCCTTTCTATTTGGGGTTTTTGAAGAACTCATCGAGTCCTGACGATGCATCCAAGTGTTTTGTGAAATTGCTTACTGGGATTATTGATACCGCAGGAGAAAATTTCATTAAATTGTTGGCTACAAACGGAAGGCTGGAGGTTTTACCGGAAATCTACGACGAGTTCTGCAGACTCAAGGCCAAACACGATAAAGTGTTGACTGTGCATCTAACCTCAGCCCGTCGTTATGCCGATGCCGATCTCGAAGTTCTGAAGAAAAAGCTTTCTGAAAAATATGACTGCTCGATTGATTTGGAGCAACATCTTGATCCGACTCTGATTGGAGGAGCTGTGCTCAAGATTGGTGACAAAGTCATCGATGCTAGTATAAAGACAAGTTTGGTAAACCTGTCTTCAACCCTCAGATAATCAAGGGGATGAATAATGCAACTGAATTCAACTGAAATTGCTGATCTGATTAAAGAAAGGATTAAGCAATTCAAAGTTGTGACTGAGGCCAGGGATGAAGGTGTTATCGTTTCTTTAAACGACGGTATTGCCAGAATTCATGGTTTAGCCAATGTGATGCAGGGCGAAATGCTCGATTTTGGCAATGATCTTTATGGTCTTGCATTAAATCTGGAGCGCGACTCTGTAGGTGCCATTGTGCTCGGACCTTATACTTCGTTATCAGAAGGCATGAAGGTTCATAGTACGGGTAGAATTTTAAACGTACCTGTTGGCAAGGCTTTGTTAGGCCGTGTGGTAAATGCTTTGGGCGAGCCGATCGACGGAAAGGGACCTATTGCATCAAACGGATTTTACCCTGTAGAAAAAATTGCTCCTGGTGTTATTGCCAGACAAGGCGTAAATCAGCCTATTCAAACTGGTTACAAAGCAGTTGATTCGATGATCCCAATTGGACGCGGTCAGCGTGAACTTATTATTGGTGATCGCCAAACTGGTAAAACAGCTTTGGCTATAGATACCATCATCAATCAAAAGAAATACGGTGTACGTTGTATCTATGTAGCCATAGGTCAGAAAGCTTCAACTATTGCCGGTGTAGTTAGAAAACTTGCCGATATGGGGGCATTGGATAACACTATCGTGGTAGTAGCATCGGCTTCTGATACAGCTGCATTGCAATATATTGCTCCTTACTCAGGATGTGCTATGGGGGAATACTTCATGGACCAAGGGGAAGATGCCTTGATTGTCTATGATGATTTGTCCAAGCATGCTGTGGCTTACCGTCAGATTTCCCTGTTACTGCGCCGTCCCCCTGGGCGTGAGGCTTTCCCTGGTGACGTTTTCTATTTGCATTCAAGATTACTTGAGAGAGCTTCTCGAGTAAATGCTGAGTATTTAGAGAAAAAATCAGGCGGTAAGGTTGTCGGAAAGACTGGTTCTTTGACAGCTCTTCCTATCATTGAAACTCAGGCTGGTGACGTGTCGGCATTTATTCCGACCAATGTTATTTCCATTACTGACGGTCAGATTTTCCTGACTACCAGTTTGTTTAACTCCGGCGTAAGACCGGCTGTTGATCCTGGTATCTCGGTTTCGCGTGTAGGTGGATCTGCTCAGACTAAGGTAATTAAGAAATTGTCAGGCGGAATTCGTACTGCATTGGCTCAGTACCGTGAATTGGCTGCATTTGCTCAGTTCTCATCAGATCTTGATGAAAGCACCAGAAAACAGTTAAATCACGGTCAGAAAGTGACCGAGCTTATGAAGCAGAATCAGTATGCTCCTTTGTCCGTTGCAGAACAGGCTTTGGTTATTTTTGCTGCTGAGCGCGGATTCCTTGAGGATGTTGAGCTCAAGAAGATTGCCTCGTTCGAGTCTGGACTTCTAAGTTTTGCTCACAGCAAGTATGAGGAAGTTCTTAAGGGTATAGACGAGAAGCCCGATTATAACGATGAGATCGTCAAGACTTTGACCGATATTGTGTCAGAGTTTAAGTCGACTCAGGCTTATTAGGAGCTTACATGGCCGGAGCAAAGGAAATACGCACTAAGATCGCCAGTGTGCAAAACACACAAAAGATCACCAGTGCTATGCAGATGGTAGCTGCTTCCAAGATGCGCAGAGCTCAGGATAAGATGAGCCAAAGCCGGCCTTATTCGGCAGGTTTATTGCGCATTATCGGACATATTGCGGCCAGTCACAGTGAATTCCGTCATCCATATATGGTTGAAAGACCTGTTAAGAATGTCGGATTTGTGATTGTTTCTACCGATCGCGGGTTGTGCGGCGGACTTAATATCAATTTGTTTCGTCAGATCATCCACAAGATAGATGAATTCAGACAGAAAAATATCGGTGTTAAGGTTGTATTGCTCGGATCGAAAGCCGGAAGTTTTTTCGTTAAAAGCGGTGTAGAAGTTGTGGCTTCACACAGCGGCTTTGGTGATAATCCTTCTCCTGAAAAGCTTGTCGGTGCCATCAAGGTAATGACTGATGCGTTTTTGAAGCAAGAAATTGATGCTGTTTATTTGGCATTCAATCGCTTTAAAAACACCATGGTACAGGTACCGAGTTTGCCGCAATTGCTTCCCTTAAAGAAGACTGATGATGACAAAGTTGCTTCACATCATTGGGATTACCTGTATGAGCCGGATCCTGAGTCCATCTTGGATGTGGTGTTGGATCGCTATATTCAGCAGATGGTGTATCAGGCTGTACTAGAAAACCTTGCGTCTGAGCAGTCAGCCCGCATGGTAGCCATGAAAGCGGCAACAGACAACGCTGAAACACTAGTGAGTGATTTGCAACTTGAGTACAACAAGGCTCGCCAGTCAAGCATTACGATGGAGTTGAACGACATCGTATCCGGTGCAGCTGCGGTCTAAAGTTAATTGAGGAAAAAAAAATGGCAGAAACTGCTAATCGCGCTGGAAAGAAAGGTACGGTAGTACAGATCATCGGCGCCGTGGTGGATGTTGAGTTTAAGGAAGAGGAAATCCCTGAACTCTTCGATGCCTTGAAAATAGCTGCTGAAGGAGACAGAGCAGAAATTGTTCTTGAAGTTCAGCAACAAATAGGCGGCGGTGTTGTACGTTGCATTGCCATGGGATCTTCTGACGGATTAAGCCGCGGTCTTGTTGCGGTGAATACCGGTGACAGCATCAAGGTTCCTGTTGGTCGTGAGACGCTTGGCCGTATCATGAACGTACTGGGACAGCCTGTTGATGAAAGAGGTCCTATTAACGAAAAGGAAGATTGGTCTATCCATCGTGCAGCTCCTTCGTACGCTGAACAATCTTCTACTACAGAGATCCTTGAAACCGGCATTAAGGTTATGGATCTTATTTGTCCTTTTGCCAAGGGCGGTAAAGTCGGCCTGTTCGGCGGTGCCGGTGTCGGTAAGACCGTAACCATGATGGAGCTTATCAACAACATTGCTACTGCTCACTCAGGTTTGTCCGTATTCACTGGTGTCGGTGAAAGAACTCGTGAAGGCAATGACTTTTATCATGAGATGGAAGCAGCCAAGGTGCTTGA
>CABQMD010000073.1 GCA_902465145.1 uncultured Succinatimonas sp.
TTTGACTCAAAACAAGATCATTTCTTTGCAACCATATCGATAAGATCGTCAATTGCAACCACAGGATTTTGATCAGCCTTGTAATCGACTCCCGGAACTTCAAATCCGAAGAGCTCCAGGAACTGATGCTTGTAATCGTCGTAATCCCCGAGTTCGCGCAGATTTTCAGTAGTGATCTCGCTCCAGCGTTTTTTAGTCTCTTCCTGCACCGCAGGATCGAGTTCCCAGCTGTCCATACGCAGTCTGCCTTCGGCATCAGTCTCGGCCTGATCGCCGTACAGTGAAGTATCAAACAGTCTGTAAATATGAGCTATCAAAGACTCGTAAGTACCTTTTTGGCGCATGACCTTAAAGAGCAAAGCCGTATACAGAGCCATCATGGGAATTGCAGACGAGGCCTGAGTCACTACGCACTTGAGCACGGTCACGCGGGCATCGCCGTGAATTGAAGCAAGACGCTCGCGATTGGCTTTGGCGGCACGATCCAAATCTTCTTTAGCTTTGCCCAAAGCACCGCCCCAATAGATGGGATGAGTAAGTTCTGCGCCGATGTAAGAATAGGCTACGGTTTTAAAACCTTCTGCCAAAACTCCGGCCTTATTCAAAGCGTCAATCCACAGTTCCCAATCCTGACCGCCCATAACTTTAACGGTATTTGCCACTTCTTCATCGGTAGCAGGTTCTATGGATGCCTCGATGATCTCGTTTTTATTGGTATCAACTGCAGTTGCGGTATAAGTTTTACCTATGGGCTTTAATACAGAACGCACCACTTCGCCGCTTCCCGGCATCTTGCGCACCGGAGCTGCAAGAGAATACACCAGCAGATCTATCTGACCCAAATCTTCCTTGATGGTCTTGATAACCTGCTCACGGCACTCGTCTGAAAAAGCGTCGGCATTGATGTTTTTGGCATACAGCCCTTCTGCTTTGGCAAACTTGGTAAAGGCGGCGGTGTTATACCATCCGGCTGTTCCCGGACGTTTTTCACTGCCTGACTTTTCAAAGAAAACGCCCAAAGTTGCGGCATTCGATCCGAAAGCGGCACTGATGCGTGAAGCCAAACCGTAACCGGTGGAAGCCCCGATCACCAGTACTTTCTTGGGACCGTTGCTTATTTTTGGCTGAGACTTTACATACTCAATCTGACTTTTGACATTGGCCTCACACCCGGCAGGATGGGTGGTCACGCAGATAAAGCCGCGGGTTTTCGGTTCGATGATCATGTTTAAAACTCCTAAAATTTTTCTGCGACGGGCACAGATCTACGGGCGAAATTTTAACACAGTGCGTACGGACGAAAATGAAGAAAACCAAAACCCAGGCGGTATAATCCGAAGCTCGTAATTATTTTTAAACAAGACTTGCACTTTCGGAACCACAAAATACTTTTCCGATCGCACTTTTAATCAACCGGATAAAAAAGTTCAGACATGATCAAAAGTTTATTTAAATCCGCAGCCGCTTCTTTCTTGATAGCTTTTTGTACAGGCACCAACGCTATTCCATCATCATCCAATCCGTTGCCGGGAGCCAACATGGGAATTGCCTACATGTTGCCCGGAAGTCAGGAGATCTACGGGCAAAATTACGATGTCTACATGCACCCGGCTTCAACCCAAAAGATCCTCACTGCTCTTGCCGCCTATCTCTATCTTGGTACCGAATACCGCATACGTACCGCGCTGATGCTTGAAAAAAATGCCGTAAATCCCCAGGGAAAACTGAATAAGTTCCGACGGTACACTGCAGGGAAATATTGCCGTGCGTTTTTCAGGAGATCCTACTCTTACCTCGGGTAAGTACTTAAAACTGCTTGATATGCTTAAAAAAGCCGGGGTCAAACGTATCGCTGGCAAAGTGATCCTGGATTTAAGCCGTTTCGGCGGACGCAGCAGAGCTCAGGGTTGGTCATGGGATGATCTGCCGGTATGCTTTACCGCTCCTGCGGCAGCGGCCATCATCAACCGCAACTGCGTATTCGCTCAATTGCAACCCCAAGGACAAGGTGCGGTGGCCAAGGCCGTGATCCCTCAAAGCTCTCCTGTAAGCATAGATTCTGAGGCCGTGGGTATTCCGGCATCATCATACGGCGGAGACTGCGAACTTGAAGCCAACCTTTATCATGACAACGTTTACCGTATCTCAGGTTGCGTGCCCATTCAAAAAGATAACAAACCCTGGCCTTTGTCTTTGTCGGTATCAGATCCTGACAAATGGGGGCTTGACTGGACCGCCATTACTTTAAAACGTCTTGGAATAACTTATTCGGGACTGGAGATCTCGCACCGGCCTTTAAGCGGTTATTCAGATTATGTCTACATAGATTCTGCCAGTATGAAAGAACTGGTGCGTTACATGCTCTACAAATCCAATAACCTTTATGCCGACGCCATCATCAAAAACGTTGCCTATGAATATTACCACGACAGCGCTACCTATTACCGCGCCGTTACGGCCATGCGTTCCATATTGCAAAAATATGCAGGATTAAGTCTCGGAGATTCGTATCAGGTGGACGGTTCGGGGCTTTCTCCTCACAATCTCATCACTCCGCGTCAACTGCTTGACATTTTAAGCTACATAAGTGCCAACGACGCGAAACTTCACCTTTTGGAGGTCATGCCGGTAGCCGCAAAATCCGGTACTTTGCAATGGCGCGGCTCGGTTCATCAGGCGCCGCTTGCAGGTAACGTAATTGCCAAAACCGGCACGCTTACCAATATTTCAAATCTTGCAGGAGTGATCACCACCAAATCAGGAAGCAGAGTTCCTTTCGTGATCTTTACCAACGCCATTTCGCTGCCCCCAAAACAGCGTGATGCCGTCAAATATCACCGCATGGCCAACCCAGCTTTGGGATTTGAACGTTACGTGCTTGAACAGATTTACCAAGAAAAAGTCATGGGACGCGATTTTTAGAAGAACTTTAAGACGTCTGGCGGAACAAAGCTTAAAAGCCGTTGCGTAACTGCACCTTAAAGGTGCTAATATCAAAGGCTCCAAAACCAAATCATTTAACGGGTATTTTTTATGAAGCTATTACAAAAATCACACAAGCTTGACAATGTGTGTTACGACATCAGAGGCCGCATTCATCAGGAAGCTCTGAGGATGGAAGAGGCCGGAGAAAGGATCTTAAAACTCAATATTGGCAACACCGCGGTTTTTGGTTTTGACGCACCCGAAGAAGTTGTCAAGGACGTGATCCGTAATCTTCCCAACGCCTGCGGTTACTGTGAAAGCAACGGAATTTTCTCAGCCCGTAAAGCCATTGCCCAAAAATATCAGCAGGCCGGAATGAAACACGTCGACGTGGAGGACATCTTCATCGGCAACGGTGTTTCAGAACTCATCACCATGACCATGAACGCCCTTTTAAACAACGGTGATGAAGTCTTGGTTCCCTCCCCTGATTATCCGCTTTGGACTGCCGGAGTAAACTTGGCAGGCGGAAAAGCCGTGCACTATATGTGTGACGAACAATCAGGATGGCTGCCTGATCTTGCCGACATGGAGAAAAAAATCACCTCGCGTACCGTAGCATTGGTGCTCATCAACCCTAACAACCCCACCGGCGCTGTTTACCCCACTCCTGTTTTGCAGGAAATAGTCGAATTCGCCCGCCGTCACGATCTGGTGATCTGCGCCGACGAGATCTATGACAAGATCCTTTATGATGATGTGGCGCACCGCAGCATCGCCACTTTGGCAGATGATCTTACCGTACTTACCTATAACGGTCTTTCCAAGGTATACCGCTCCTGCGGTTTCCGTATGGGATGGGTCATGGTCACAGGTCAGGCAAAACGCAACAAAGGCTTTTTAGACGGCCTTAAGATGATGATGGCCATGCGTCTTTGCGCCAACGTTCCTTTGCAGTATGCAATTCAGACTGCTTTGGGCGGATATCAGAGCATCAACGAGCTTACCATCCCAGGAGGCAGACTGTATGTACAACGCGACGTAATGTACGAACGCTTAAGTGCCATCCCCGGCATCAGCGTAGTTAAACCTCACGGTGCGCTTTACATGTTCCCCAAGCTCGACAAACGCTTTAATATCAAAGACGATCAGAAATTTGGATCTGTTAAAACAGGAAAAACTGCTGATAGTACAGGGTACGGGCTTTAACTGGCCGGAACCCAACCACTTCCGCGTAGTTTTCCTGCCGCCTGTGGATGTTATCAACGACGCCTGTGACCGTCTTGAACATTTCCTTAAAGCTTACAAACAATAATTTAAGAGACCGGCACCATGCCGGTCTTTTTTTATCCTGCCTTCTGTTTTACAAAAAATACGGCTGCCCAAGCACGCTTAACCGGCCATCACCTTGCTGCTTGAGCTTGCGTGTATAATACGTCGCAGTATTTTTGAATAATTTGTGTCCTTCTGAAAAAGGAAACTACGGATACACCATGAGAACAACCTCCTATCTGCTTTCAACTTTGAAAGAAACTCCTGCCGAGGCCGTATTGGCCAGCCACCGTCTAATGTTGCGCGCAGGACTTATAAGACAAATCGGTCAGGGACTTTATACCTGGCTTCCTTTGGGACTGCGCGTATTAAGCAAGGCTACCGCCATCATTCGCGAGGAGATGGACAATGCAGGTGCTTTGGAAATGATCATGCCCATAGTGCAACCTGCAGATCTGTGGCGCGAATCAGGTCGTTACGTACAATACGGACCGGAACTGTGCCGTTTTAAAGATCGCAAAAAAAATGAGTATGTTTTGGGACCTACCCACGAAGAAGTGATCACCTCCATCGCCCGTCGCGAGATCAAAAGCTCAAGACAGTTGCCGGTAAATCTTTACCAGTTCCAGTGGAAATTCCGTGACGAGATCCGTCCGCGTTTCGGAGTAATGCGCAGCCGCGAATTTTTGATGAAAGACGGTTATTCCTTTGACACCGACGTCGAAGGATTAGGCAAATCCTATCAGGCAATGTACGACGCCTACAGCAGGGCCTTTACCCGCATGGGACTGAATTTCCGTCCAGTACAGGCCGACACCGGCTCCATAGGAGGATATAAATCCCACGAATTTCAGGTATTGGCAGACGCAGGAGAGGATCTCATCGCCTATTCAGACGGCTCTGATTATGCAGCCAACATAGAAAAAGCCGAATGTCTGATGCCTCAGGGTGAACGTGAGCAGGCAAAAGATGCTTACTCCGAAGTTCCTACTCCCGGTGCCCATACCGTCGACGAAGCCTGCAAAGCCGTAGGCGTCACTACTAAAAAAATGCTCAAGAGTCTCGTGATCCACGGGCGCAAGCTGGAAGACGGCAGCAATGAGCTCGTGATGATCTGTCTTTGCGGCAATCAGGAATTAAACGAAATCAAAGCATCCAAGATCGAAGGCATAGCCAACCCGATTGAGTTCGCCTCCGACGAAGAAATTCAGAAATTTACGGGAGCACATCCCGGTTCTTTGGGACCTGTAGGTTTCAAAGGACGCATCTTGGTAGATCGCGATGCCGATCGCATGGGTAATTTTGCCTGCGGAGCCAAC
>CABQMD010000074.1 GCA_902465145.1 uncultured Succinatimonas sp.
AATCTGAATATGACGTGGTGATCCCTATACCGAAAAACACCCCGCGCGCATCAGTATTCCAAATAGGACTTTTCTCTCCTGATAAATACGGCAAATAAATAAGTCCGCCGGATCCTGGAGTTGTGGCCGCACAGAGTCGGTTCATTTGCTCGTATATGGAGATCCCGGCATTGATACTGTCCTGCAACACCATCTTACCGAAAGTATCCCTGAACCATTTCAAGGAAATACCGGCGTTATCGGTAGTCTGCACGGCAAGAAACTGCGAGCTGTCTATTCCTGGTGTTGAAAGCACCTTGGGATCATAAAAAGGTTTGTTACTTACCAGGGCAATTCTTCCGGAACTTCCAATGGTGATAGCGCAGTCTCCGCTGTTTACCGCCCCAGCACCTAAGGTGGCGGCTACCGTATCGATGGCACCTGCACAAACCGGTGTTCCCTTTGCCAATCCGCAGGCTTTTGCTGCCTGGGCGCTGACCTCACCTACAATTTCAGACGATGCGTAGATCTTAGGAAGTATGTTCTCAGGAATACCTGCTTTTTGCACGATCTCCTGAGCCCACTCTCCGCTTTTAAGATCATTTAAAAGCGTAAGCCCAGAACGAGGACGATCGATTGAAAACTCACCTGTAAGTTTGTATATGATCCAACCGTTAGGGATCAAAAACTTTTCAGTTTTTTCAATTAGTTCAGGTCTGTTATCCAAAAACCAGCGCAAAGTAGGCAAAGCAAAGGATCCTTTGGCAATCTTATTACCGGTATATTTTAAGACCGTCTCTTTTCCTACATGATCATTAATCCAAGCAACTTGAGGCTCGGCTCTTTGATCATGCAGTCCTACACCGTTGTAAATTACCGATCCGTCTTTTCCTGCAAGCATAACCGCATTGGTGCTGGATACGGCAACTGCAGCCACACGCGATGTGTCTATACCGTCACCGTCTATGCAAACTTTGATGTTTTCACATACACACTTCCACCATTTATGCGGATCCTGCTCGGTCCATCCGGCTTTAGGATGGATCATGCGATATTCCTGATATCCTGAGGATACCGCATGACCTGAAAAATCATAAAAAGTA
The DNA here is from genome assembly GCA_902465145.1 of uncultured Succinatimonas sp. Taxonomy (GTDB): domain Bacteria; phylum Pseudomonadota; class Gammaproteobacteria; order Enterobacterales; family Succinivibrionaceae; genus Succinivibrio. The sequence continues at coordinate 1,083 of CABQMD010000074.1, forward strand.
CATTTGGCGCCGGTGGTTCCGATGTCGATCCCCAGCAACAGATCTTTGGTTTGAGTTTTACCGTTCATTTCAAATCTTATCCGGATCCAGTTGTGCCCTTCCCTTAAGACCTATAGACAAAGCTATATCACAATTCTCTTCGATCTCTTCAAGACGGTAGTAAGCATTTCTTACGGTTTTCTGTACGGTGATAAGACCGTGATGAGCCAGCAAAACCGCAGGATGATCTTTTAAAACTCCGGCTGCATGAGAGGCTAACTCATGCGAACCTGCTTTGTAATATCCGATCATCGGCAGTCTTTTGGTAAAAAGACCGAAAGTTAAGGTATAGCAAGGAACGATATTTTCCTGCTCTCCTTCAAAACAACACCCAACGGCCACGGACTTTGGTGAATGAGCATGAACTATACCGCCTACATCCGGCCTTTCTTGGTAAGTCAAAAGATGCATTTCCCATTCTTTTGACGGTTTGCCCTCTGAGATCACCTTACCTGATGCTATGTCCATGGCAACAAGTTCTTTTTCCTGCACAGTCTCAAGATCACAGCCGGTAGGGGTGATATACATTACATCACCTATCCTCACGCTGATATTTCCGTGAGTGGCGTTCACCAGTCCTTTTTCACGCAACTTTCTGCAAACATAAATAAGTTCTGAAAGTTCTTTTTTATCCTGATTCATTATTTGAACACCTCCACAAGATACATGGACAGATCAGGCCATGCGAAGGTAACGGCAGCACCTACGGTGATCACCATGACGATGTACAGAACGTCCGGGAAGGTTTCCTCAATACGGCAGTGGAGAATGCGGCAGGCCGTAAACAGACCTACTGACAAAGGAGGCGTGATCCCGCCTACGGCAAGGTTGGCCATCATGGCCACGCCGAAATGCACCGGATCCATACCCATGGAAGTAACGATGGGGAAAAGGATCGGAGTTACCAAAATGATGATGCAGATGGTCTCCATGAAGCAGCCCAATATCCACAGCAACAGGAAAAATACCGCTAAAATTGCGTACGGATTGGTAGTAAGACTAAGCAGAGCGTCGGTAAAGAGCTGGGGCACGTTCTGCGTTGCCATGAGCCAGCCAAAAGGCGTTGCCGAAGCAATGATGAACAAAATGATCGCTGAAGTAACCACACTCTCTGAAGTAGCTTTTAAAAAGTCCTTCAACGTCATCTCACGATAAACGAATACAGCAAGCAACAAAGCATATACAGCGGCGATCACCGATGATTCCGTCGGAGTCAAAGCTCCTGAAAGCACGCCGCCTATGATCATGATCGGCATGAAAAGCGGTAACAAGGCATCAAGGATTATCTTGATACGGTCAGCAGAAGTATAAATAACCCTGATTCCTGCACCTATGCCGCGATGCTTGGCAATTAAGCAGTTCATCAAAATAAGCAGCAAAATGATGAATAGTCCGGGACCTATTCCGGCTACGAACATATCGCCTACCGATACGCCGGTGGTTCCTGCATAAATAACCATCACCAATGAAGGAGGTATCAAAGTGGCCATCACGCCGCCGCCTGCCAAAATACCGGCAGTGATCCCGCGGCCGTAGCCCTGCTTTAACATCTCATCACCTACTATTCCGCCTATTGCAGCGGTGGACGCAACTCCAGATCCTGAAACAGCTCCGAAGAAACCGCAGGTTACCAAGGTTGCAGCTCCCAAGCCTCCGGGAACTCTTGAGACCAGCATATTGGCCAGACGCATAAGACGCGGAGTAGAGCCGTAGGCCATGAGAGCTCCTGCGAATATAAACATCGGCAATGCCATCATGGAATACGAACGGGCTCCGTCAACCATGCGTCCTACTATAACCATGGGATCAGGATAACCCTGGTATAAAAGAAAAGCCATGGAACTCATGCCTATGCAAAAGGCAACCGGAATACCGCAGATAAGTCCCAAAGCAAGTACTACAAAAATGATCACCACAGGATCCATATTACTTATCCTCCTTCTTTAACCCGTTATCAGAAGCGTCTGCATGAAAACGGCTTATAAGGCGCAACACGAGATAGACGGCAGAGAGCAACATAGAAAAAGCAAATACTATGTAATTGATGGCAAGAGGCAATTTCATTGCCGGAGACATAGTATGCAAATTTCCCATGATGAGAGGCCAGCAGTAAAAAATGAGAGCGACACAGAACAGTGCGCAGATAAGATCTCCTAATGAAAAAACGATCTTAGGCAACTGTCCCGGCAAAAGGTTAACGAAAAGCTCGATCCTGGTGTGAGCATTGAGCGAAGTCGCCAGTGCCGCTCCTAAAAAAGTTATGCAAACCATGCACATCGTGGATAGCTCCTCTACCCATTTGAAGGAGCTGTCGAAGACATTACGGTTTACCACCTGAATAAACACCACTGCGGCCATCAGTGCTATGGAGACGGAGCATATCAGCTTGACAGCAAGCTGAATCTTCGACAGCATTTTTTGCATGGTTATAACCTCAAAATAAAATTAAACAATCAGTTGTTCTGAGAAGAACGGGCAAGCTCGATCCAACCTGGGTGTTCCTTCTCGAAACGATCCCATACAGGTTTTACCGCTTTACGGAAGGCTTCCTTGTCAACTTCGTTTACCTGCATTCCCTTGGCTTTCAACTCATCGATGAATTTGGTTTCATCTGAGAGTTTGAGATCGGTAAGACGGGCATTAGCAGCCTCTTCATAGATGATCTTCTGGGTATCGGCAGGGATCTGGTCAAACCATTTCTTGCTTACGCCGAATACGCAGTTGTCATACATATGTCCAGTAAGAGACATATACTTTTGCACTTCGTTTAATGATGAGGACAGAATGTTGGCAGCAGGATTTTCCTGACCGTTGACTGTGCCCTGTTGCAAAGCGGTGAAAAGCTCTGAGAAAGGCATCATGATCACGTTAGCATCAAGAGCCTTGAACATCTGTACCTTCATGTCGTTTTCATTGGTACGGAACTTGATCCCCTTCATGTCCTCAGGTTTTACGATGGGGCGCTCGTTATCGGTCATATGACGATACCCAGATTCCCAATAGGACAATACGTAAGCACCGTTAGGTTCGATGAGTTCTTTTGCAAACTTTTCACCAAGCTTACCGTTCCAAGCATTACGGGCACCTTCCAAGGAATCAAAAAGGAAAGGAATAAGCGTGACGTTGGCAGCTCCGTCATAACGCTCCCAGTAAGAAGACGACATCAGAATGCAGGACTCAAGAGTGCCGGTATTCATCTGCTCAAGCATCTCAAGTTCGCCGCCTAAAGATGAGGAATCGTAAAGGTTAACGGCAACTTTACCGCCGGTACGCTCCTCAACCTTCTGCTTAAACTCTTTCAAAGCCACGTTGATAGGGTGATTTGGGCCTGCGACATCACCGATATTCATGGTGAAATCGGCATTTTTGTTGACGGCAGGAGCTTTGGACTTCTGCATGGTGGGAGCCTGCAGGGCAAAGCAGGCTGTAGAGCATGCCACCAAAGCGGCAGTTGCAAGCATGGAAATCTTCTTCATTGAATGTTCCTCACATACGTTGTTTGAAAACACGCGTTCCACTGAGTGGAACGACTGTTTCCAGTTTAAGAAACAATTGGTGATTTCGCTTGATACATCTTTCAAAAAATTGATAATGATCACAAAAAAAATTTAAAGAAAAATAGTGGATAATATAGTGACGAAGCTGATATTCAAGATTTAACTGAACATTGGACTCGCTTTGCGAATTTATCCATGACTGAAAACAACAGCATCAATCTGCTAAACAAAACATTCGACGTTATTGAACTGCTCTCAGGATCCGGACGTGAAATGGGAGTAAGCGAGATAAGCAGGCGCCTTAACATGGTAAAAAGCGGAACTTTCCGCATCCTAAATACCTTAAAAGAACGCGATTTGGTGTATCAGAATCCTTCGAATAAATGTTACGGTCTCGGTCTTAAATTCTATTTCATAGGCTCGGCTGCTCAGGCGGGTTTGCCTTTGTGTACGGTTGCCAAAAAACATTTGGATGCACTTTCCATCACCTACGAAGAAAGCATCGAACTGTCAATTCCCTATACCCAATATTCTTCGGTTCCCAGTTGCCTTGTGGTTTCCTCAGGAACCAACCTTACATCTTTTCAACGCTCGCAATCTCTTTTAAGACCATTGCATGCAACTTCATCAGGAAAATGTCTTTTAGCATTTTCTTCAGAATCAGAGGTCAAATCGTACAAGGGTTACGAATTAAAGCAATTTACGTCAAAAACCGTCACGTCATGGTCCGTGCTTGAGGAAGAACTTTTAAAAATACGCGATTGCGGATATTGCGTATGTTGCGGAGAATATGTCGATCACATAAACGGGATTGCCGTACCGGTGTACGATTCAATGCATTCTTTACTGGGAGCTCTCAGCATCTCAGG
>CABQMD010000075.1 GCA_902465145.1 uncultured Succinatimonas sp.
CGTTGCATATATCTATGCAAAAAGACATAACTACAAAGTATCAGGCGGTCAGCCTTTATCAGTTTGGATTAAGACTTCTTTTGACGCAATCCCTAGTCTTCTTATGATTGTCGTGGTGATAGGCGGTATTGTAGGCGGAGTTTTCACCGCTACGGAAGCTGCGGGAGTAAGCGTATTGTACTGTCTGCTTCTTTCTTTATGCTACCGTTCGATTAACCTGAAATCATTCATTAAGATCTTGGTAGACAGCGCAGTCATCAGTGCGGTGATCCTATTTTTGATCTCCGCATCAACTGCCATGTCTTACGTCATGGTACGTACCGGGATCCCTGGGGCAATCAGTAAAGCCATCTTGTCCGTAAGCGACAATATGATTGTTATTCTCCTGCTCATCAATGTGTTGCTGCTGGTGATAGGAATGTTCATGGACATGACTCCTGCCATTTTGATCTTCGTACCAATCTTCTGGCCGATAGTCCATTCATTCGGTATGACCTCAATTCAGTTTGGCACCATGCTTATTTACAATCTGTGCATAGGAGCGATGACTCCTCCAGTAGGTTCAGTGCTGTTCGTCGGTTGCGGCATTACCAAACTTAAGATCGAGCAAGTTTCAAAAATGTTGTTGCCATATTTCCTCATGCTCATCATGATCCTTCTGCTCATAACTTATATTCCGTCACTGTCAGAAGCATTGCCAAGAGCATTGGGACTTATGGGATAAGACAAACATTCCGATTTCATACTCCTGTCTGTTGTGAAATCTTTGCGGTCCGAAAGGACCGCTTTTTTTCCCACATCAAAAACTCATGTTCAAAAGCTTATTTAAGCCAGCTGTCTGTAAATCAACTCCTCACGGCTTAATCTGTGATCCTGCCCGGCAGGATCTTTAAGATCAGCATAGTCACGTTGCTCTGCCAAAGCGGCGGCATCAACTTCCAAATGAGGATCAGGCAAATCTTTCTTCGGCAACTGAATATCTATCGATGAAAGCAACTGACCAAGACGTCTTGACGGTTCTCCCACCACCGCTCCCATACGCGGTGAATAATTAAGTTCGATGCCAGAGAGCATTCCCAAAATTACGTCATCACTGTTATACGGCAAACCGGCCATAGCCTGACCTGCTTTGCACAGGCGGCGGCGCAACATCACCGCAAGTGATGAAGCCAAAAATTGCACCAACGCTTTCCCCTCAAGACAGGTTTCATCTCCGCTGACCAAACGGCTCCCGCCTAAGCGCTCACGGTAAGTCTTAAAGCCTGCCCATACCTCATTTCGGTCAAAATAATCACGAAAAGCTTCAACGGGATCGGCAACACAATCTGTAAGCAACAACCTTACGCTACGTTTGTCCAAAGTAAGTTTTACCGCTTCCTCATTTACCTCCAAAGTCCCGTTTTTTAACGAATCACGCATATACAGCGTACGTACTTCTTCAAGCTCTTCGCTTAACTGTTCTCCGCGGCTTAATGCTTCATACACCATGCCTATACCGCGTTTGATCCCTTCACGATTTTGGTTGTAAACGCCTTCGTCAAAATAGATATGCAGATAAAGAGACGAACTGCGACGTACTCTGCGCCCGTCCTGCATTTCATGATATGACCAGTGTACCCTACGCGTGATCGCCGCACATCCTATCGACGGATGATAATTTGACAAGTCAAAAAGCTTGCGACGCGCCGCTTCCATCAACGGTCTGAAGATCCCGTGGTGCACACGCGGATTTACCAAAAAATTCATCTTTTCAGCAAGATAACGTGAGATCTGCGTAGCTCCTGCATAACCTCTGTCGGCTACGTAAAGCACTCTTCCTGAAAAATCCATACGGGTTAAATTATTGATGAGCGCTCTTAATACCGCCACATCCGGGACTCTGCGACCGTGGGATAGATGGTAGCAAAGCGGGACTCCGCTTTTTTCTTCCACAGCCATAATACAGTTTTCAGGAGATCTGCTCTCATCATCGCTGATCTCGGCACGTGCCGACCAGGAAAAGCTTGTATGTCTTTTATATACTGAGCTTGATGCAAAAACCAAGTATTGAGATTTGGGATCGCGGCAGCTTAACAGCCTGCTTTTAAACAGCGCGATTTTTTCCTGAGTAATACGAGAAAGCAAACGCCTTACATCATCTGGAGTCATCACCCTCATCCACGGCAAGTAACTGTGTTTGGAGAATGAAGGGAAACGGCTCATGATGTTCTCGTTACTGATCACGAGAAAATAAGCAAGTGACAATAGTTTGCGCCAGTCAGAGTATTTGCCGAATGTTACATGCAGAGCTTCTTCAAGCGCAGAGCCTTCGATGATCTTCTCTAAAGTCCAGGTAGCACCCAATGCCAGATTGCAACTGGTGACACCTCCTGACTGCCCGTTTAAAGGGGTGAAACTTAAAGTTCCGTCTTCCCCTCTTGAACAGGAGAAATCTGCAAGTTCTGGGTGATGCTCAAGATAAATATCTTTCCATTCCACAGGACCATCTTTGCGTCCGCTCAGGATCTTTCCAACCGAGGTAGTGCTCTCACGGTAAGACCTGCCTTTTTGCGGATCCCAAACGTTTCTGTAAGTACAAAGATAGTAGAATCTGCCGCTTTTTAACGCCAGCATAGGTTCAAGCTCAGGAACACGAGCGCTCATTGAAGCCCCCTAGATAATTGTCTTTATTTATCCTGATCCTAGGATCTTTTATCTCAATGTTTGGATAGATAAACGATTAACTTATTGTTTTTTATTATAATTAAATTTTATTGAATATCTATCGTTGCTTAAGCATGTATCTATAAAAAAGAAAAGAAACAGTTTTTTAAAATGTGAATAAGCTCACAACTAAAATGCGTGCTGTCAGTAAGAGGCACCAAAAACAAACGCTTCTTACCATTTGGAAACATTTTAAAACAGGAGCACCTCATTATGAAAAAAATGTTCATTGCAGCTGCAGTTTTAAGTCTTGCTTTTTTATCTTTAAACGCTCAGGCCACCATGGAAGCTGCCTGGAGCAATGATCCTGAGGGCGAAGAGATCCATCATCAGAAACCAGTTTGCCCCAATTTCATCATGATCAAGCACAAAGACGGCAGCACCGAAGAACACATCTGGTCAAGAGAGGTTCTCAACAAACGTTCATCGGTAGATTCAGGCGAATGCGTGTTCTACTAATCCTGTCACCAACTTGCAAATCTATATAGTCAGGAAAAACAGCATGTGCAAACAGGATCTGATCTTTGAAAAAAATACGCTTAAACGCCAAACCGGCATACTCTGTCTGCTCGGATGGAAACTTGCCGTGGCGGGAGCAGAAACCAGACTGATCATGCAGACTTTGGACAGATTGTGTGCACACTTCGGACTTGATAAACCCGAAGTGATTTTGACACGCTCTGTCATCTGGGTGGAAACACACAAAGGACATCTCAAGGCCTGTGCCCAGCGCCGCATTCAAAACTTCGGGATCAATATGTCCTGCGTATCTGAGTTGAATCTTCTGGTACTTGAAGTACTGCAGGGCAAAATAGAGGATCTGGGAGAATTTGCCAATCGCATCAATGCAATAGGTCCTTTACATTACGGTCAGTGGAAACTTACTTTTATCGAAGCCGTAGCCTCACTGTGCTTTGCCTTTTTAAACGGCGGTGATCTTAAAGTATGCACGGCGGCCTTAATCGGCGGTTTTATTCTGATGGCAGTACGTTTTTGCCTCATCGCCAAAGGGTATTTTGCTCCGTTTGCCTTCATCGCTTCGGCTTTTTGCGGATGCACGGCGACTTTACTGGTTTCAAAATACGGTATCTCAGCATCGGCTGATGAAATGCGCCTTGCCATCATGGCCACAACCTTGCTTTTAGTTCCAGGATATCCTTATATGAACGGCTTTTTAGACGTGTTCAAAGGTTACCTTGAAACTGGGATCTACCGTTTGGTAAATTCCGTCGTGCTCACCATGTCAGCCGGCATCGGTCTTTTCGGAGCATTATGGATCATGGGAGCTTTTACTTATGTCTCATGAATTTATACTGCGCGTGATCATGGAAGGCGGTGCAGCAGGATTTGTAGCCGTGGCATTTGCCATGCTCTTTGCCGTACCCTTGCGCTATCTTGGATATGTAGCTTTGGGAGGTGTGGTTACGCGTGTATTAAGGACCATGCTTTTCCAAGGCATGGGAATTGAAGTGGCAATCGCCACTTTCATTGCCTGCAGCGTAACATCGGTGATGTTCATCGCCATAGCACCGCGTCTTGGCGTTCCAAGACCGGTATTCACCGTAGCCTCAATAATTCCGCTGGTTCCTGGCATCGATGCTTATACTTGTCTTCTGACCCTATTTAACGTTATAGACGATCCCTCAAGTTTCATAGGTAACAATGCCTATCTTATAGTGCATCACGGCATGCGTTGCTTTGCCATACTGCTTTCCATCTGCCTTGGCATCGCCATTCCTCCCTTGTTTTTCTATCGTTGCCGCAGTAACGATGTCTGAAATCCCCCCGCATGCGCGGGGATTAAAGACAATTTCAAAAGAAAAAACGTGTCCTTTGTCACAAAATCATTATATTAAGTAATCCTTTTACTTTTCTTTTTTTAAAACATACACATATACTAAAAACAAGGAGATTTTCCGTCAGCTCAGGACAACCGCAAGGAGGTAGTCCCAATGACTAATACAAACTTTCGTGACGCTACTGCAGATGAAGTAAGACTCATAGGTGACTTGGCCAGCAAAATTCTGCCCTCAGAGTTTAAAGGAGTACTAAGTTCCGATGAAATAGACTCGATGGTAGAACGCATGTACTCACAGGAAGTTTTGCAAAACTCCGTAGAACAAGGTATGCATTTCATTATTGCCTCTTGCGACGGCAAAGACATAGGCTTTGCCTCTTTCGTTCAAGAAGGACCTGATCTTTTCTATATAAGCAGGATTTTCGTGGTCGACGAATACCGCGATCGCGGTGTCGGAGCAGCTTTGTTTAAAGATGTAATACGTGAGATAAAACTATTCCATCCCTCCCCCTGCACCGCAGAACTTTTGGTAAACCATTCAAATTCGGCTCTTAATTTCTATCACCGTATGGGCATGGAATTTTCCCGAGAAGTGATCTTCGACTTAGACAGTTTCGAACTGGCCGAGCAGATACTCTCCATCAAACTTTGAAACGCTGTTTCCAGTTTTGCACAAAAATGGGAATACTCTCTTTAGCACATCATCATCAGTCAACAAGCATTGAAATACTATAAGTTTATGTTTTTTACGCATAACTATTTGAAAGATATCTGATTAAACAATTATCACGATCATTGCCCGTGTTGTACGCACTGATATAGATCATCAAAAGTAACGCACTTTTTTAAAACATAACGCTCCAAAATACAGCGCTGCCTATTTTATTTAGTTTAAATGATATTTCAATTAGTTAGCTAAATTATGCCCTTGTATAAAAAACATTGATGAGCAGAAACTTACCGTTTTATCAATTTGTT
>CABQMD010000076.1 GCA_902465145.1 uncultured Succinatimonas sp.
GCCTTTTAAGAGTTCCTGCAGTCTGTGCATGGCTGTGCCGAACTCCTCAAAGTTTTCTGAATTTAAAAGACGTACAAGCCTCGAAGTGGCGCCGTCTTTTAAGCAGTTCTCCTTAGTATGTCTGATATCCAAGAGTTCATACCTAAGTTTTATTCTGAGATGTTCCAAATCCTCAGGAACCTTGGATATAAGTTTCCCCAAATCACGCTCTGCATTCCACTCCTGCTCCCCGTTATAAATAACTATGGGTAGTACGAAAGGGTAGCTTTGCCCTGCTTTGACTTCTCCAGTTTTCTCAAGTTCGTTATAAAGTCCCAGAATGTAATCACCTATCCTCTTGGCCATGCTCTTGTCTGTTTTTGACTGCAACTCAAGCAACAGACAAATTTAGGTGTATTTTCCGTCCTGCCACTGCAAACGCCAAAGCAAGTCGTTATACAGCTGTCTTAAAGGTTTTGCTCCTAATGAATCTTTCACAAAGTTTGATGACATCAGTTCCATCTTGGAAAAATCCAAGGTCTTTAAACTGGGAATTGCCAAAAGCTCGGTTAAAAGCGAGCAGATGAAATCCTTGTCCTTGAACACTTCTTTGAAAAAAGGATCCTGTGACAAGGCTGCCTTGCCGCTGCCCCTGCCTCACGGCAGGGAAATGCTTCGGGCATCGTCGTGTTTATCCATGTAATAGTCCGTGGTGGTGTTCATACGGCACCATTGCCGCATCAACAAGTATGCACGGTCAGAAAATGCTTCCCGCTAAATTTAGGCGGATTCAGCCTGAATTTGTCGGTTTTTCAGATTTAACAATGAATTTTCAAAAAGTTAGCTAATTGAGCGCTTAGCTCAAAAATGTGATTTTTATCACATCGCCCGATGTTCCTGCCCTACAATTCTTACCCCGATACGTCCTAAAACGAAAAGTACCACTCCTACCAAAGTCCCGATCCCCAAAGCAGCGAGGTACTGCAGCATCTGCGGTGACAGAGGAATAATGAAAATTCCTCCATGCGGAGCACACACACCGCACTGAAAAGCCATGGATAAAGCTCCTGCCACTCCGGATCCGGTAAAACAAGCAAAACGCATGCGTCTAGGTGCAATAAGCATGTAAGGCATAACACCTTCAGTTACAAAAAGAAGTCCCTTTCCTATAGCTTTAAGACTCAGTTGCCGTTCACGCATCGAAAAAAAAGGTCTGAACAAAAGCGAAGCCAATCCGGCGGATAAAGGCGGAACCATTCCGCCGGCCATTACGGCAGCCATCACCTTACTTCCGGCTCCTACCTCCGGAATTGAATCAGCCAGAAGTAAAACACCGCAGGCATAAGCCATCTTATTCAAAGGACCGCCCATATCTGCAGACATCATAAGCCCCAAAACCGCACCTATCATCACACGCAAAGGCAGTCCGGCATGATTGATCAGAGAGTTTATATGCGTATCGAGAAAACTTGCCGGAATATTCGTGATGAATTCTGCTACTGCTGTAACTCCCAATGCCCCGACCAACGGATATACCAAAAGCGCAAACATGGCATCATGACCTTTTAAGAATCTTTGTGCCAAGATCGACGTCATATACGCGATCATACCTCCGGCAAATCCGTTTACTAAGGCTCCTACTACTCCGGCTCCAGTCATATCCGCCATTACGCCTCCGGTAAAACCTGCAACCAGAGCTGTACGACCGCCTATTGAAAAAGCAATGAACGCGGAAAGTACCGGCAGGAGCAGGATCCCGATGCTATAGCCTATGGTGTCAAAGAAAAAACCTATGCTGGTACCGTTTAAAAAAGGGAGACAGGCAAAAGCCGAAAGAATGCCGGCGGTTGCAGCCAAGGGCATGATATAAGTAAGACCGCTCATAAGATGGCGGTACATGCGCATTGGGATCGATACAGCTTCTGAACGAAACACCAGAGAATAAGGCTGACAATCAGGACTTAATGCACGTGTAATGAGTTCCTCAGGTTTGTTGATACCGTCATTGACACCTACACGAACCAAAGGCTTACCTATAAAACGGTTCATACGTACGGTACGATCAGCCGCGACAATTACCGCTTTGGCTCCGGCAATATCCTCAGGCAACAACGGATTTCGGTTTCCTGCAGCCCCGTCGGCTTCAACCTTAATGGAGATCCCAAGTTCACGAGCTTTTTGCTCCAAAGCTTCGGCTGCCATGTAAGTATGTGAAAGGCCTGCCGTACAAGCTGTAACAGCAACGAGATCGTAACTTACCGCTTCCTTCGTATTTACCTGCTTGACCTGTTCTTCATTCTTTTCGTCCCCTTCGGCCTTATCCACTATTTCCAAGAATTCTTCGGAAGATTTTGCGGCTACCAACTTTTCCCTGATCTTTTTGTCTATCAACAAGGAGGACAGATGAGCAAGTACATCAATATGCTCATCAGAAGCTTTATGAGGTGAAGCTATGATGAAAAAAAGTCTGGCTTTGCTACCGTCTAAAGAATCAAACTCTATACCTTCATGCAAAACCATCGCCGCAAGTCCAGGATATGAGACGCCTGCACTTTTGGCATGCGGTATGGCTACTCCTTCACCCAAACCGGTAGAGCTTTTGCTTTCTCTGTCAAACACCGCCTGACGAAAACGTTCGACATCATTGATGCAGCCGGTGGAAGCAACCAAATCAACCAAATGATTGATGGCCCCCTCTTTATCTTGTACGTCAGGGTTAAGATCCACAGCCTGCGGCCGCAACAAATCGCGTATGCGCATATGCATTTCCTAAAGAGCTGATTTCATTCTTGTATTGCGTTGATCTTACCCTGCCTTGGTTAAAAAAACATTAACCCACCAAGTTCATTCAACTTATATACAAGATTTTACAAAGTGAAAAATATAGGCAAATGCATTCCGTCTCTCTTTCATATCTATCCTGTTCTTTTATTGAGAACATAAGGAGTTAGCAAGCAGTTGGCGCATACATCAAAAATTTAAGATCATTTCATTTTTACTTGATCCTCTCATTCAAATCCTATTTTAAGTTCTTTTCCGTAAACGTTTGAGATCACGGTGGATCAGCATCCGATCGATTTTAAAACGATCTTACATTCAACTAATACTAGAAATAAGTATGCATTATGTATATGTGCATATGCACATTTATTTATCAAATAAAATTAAAGCCTAATGCGATAAAGCTCAAATATAAGCCTTTTATTATTAACTAACCTGTCGGCATAGAGAGCAAAACAAACAATGTAGAGCCTCTTATATACAGTCAAACCGACAGGAGATTTTATGAAGAAGTTTGCTATCGCACTGTGTGCATTAGGTGTAGCAGTTGCCTGCGGCACCGTATCTGCAGCCGATTACCCCAGCATGAAGATACGTGCAGCCACCGCCAACATCGAAGCATCCCACCACGGTATCTGCCTTAACAAGGTAAAAGAGATAGTAGAAAAAGAATCTGACGGTAAGATCAAGATGGAGATCTTCTACGGCGGTTCTTTAGGTGACGAACAGGCCAACGTCAAGCAGTTGCGCAATAACGAAATTCAGATGTCCACTCTTACCGGCAACAACCTCGTAGCATTTGCTCCGTCTGCCGGCGTTTTCACTCTGCCGTACATTTTCCCGACTGCAAAGGATGCCCGTAAGGTATTCGATTCTGATGTAGCCAAAGACATCAACGACACCATTGCCAAAGAAAGCGGAACCCGTCCTCTGCATTGGTTAATCGGCGGCTATCGTTACCTCACCAACTCCAAACACCCCATCGAAAAGATGGAAGACATGAAAGGCCTGAAGATCCGCGTATCCCCTTCTGAAATGCAGCTTGCCACCTACAGATCATTCGGCATCGAACCGCATCCTATGGCCTGGTCCGAAGTCTTCAACGCCTTGCAGCAAGGTGTGATCGACGGCGAGGAAAATCCGTACACCGTGATGCGTGACATGAAGTTCTGGGAAGTTCAGAAGTATCTGACCGAAGTTCACTGCACCTTGTGGATAGGACCTCTGCTCGTTTCTGAAAAATGGTATCGCAAGTTAAACGACGATACCAAGGCTCTGCTTGCAAAAGCTGCCGAAGAAGCCGTACACGGCGAATGGAACTGGTCTGAAGAACAAGATGGCGTAGCCAAACAGGACTGCATCGATCACGGCATGCAGATCTCCACTTTGCAGGATGAAGACAAATGGCAGGCTGCGGCCAAATCCATTTGGCCCAACTTCTACGACAAAGTCGGCGGCAAAGATCTTGTTGACAAGGTCGTGAAAGTTGTCGAGCAGTAATTTGACTGCATGACCGAAGGTAACCGGTCCTTTTAGGACCGGTTTTGAAAAAGGGTGGAGAAATAGCGATTATGCCCCGTTTTTTAAAGTTTTACTTCCGCAATTTTGAAGAGTGCATGAGCGGTTTTTGCCTTGGCATGATGATTATGGCTTTGTTGGTACAAGCCGTAGTCAGAGCCGTTGCCGGTACCGCCGTAGCTTGGGCAGAGGAGCTTTCCAGATTTTGTTTCATCTGGGCGGTATTCTTCGCCATGGCACTTGCGAGCAAGCGTTGCGAACATGTCTGCATTACCGTGCAGTTCATGAAATTCAGCCAAAAAATCCGTTTTTTCATACGCATAGTACGTGACTTGGTGTGGGTTTTCTTCAACGTTTTCATCGCATACACCTGCTGCGAAGTCATAGCCGAGAGTATCGAATTTCCTGAAATCTCCCAGACTTTAGGCTTCCCTAAATACTATGTCGAAGCGGTGATCCCCGTTTCCTTCATCTTAAGCAGCGTCCGTATCCTTGAAGATTACTGGGTACATTTCAAAGCCGGTACGCTCAAAGATATGACTATCTGATCGAATTTTTACAACGGTTAAATTAAACGGAGTGCCCGATGTCTCCTCTTGAAATACTTCTGTTCTCAATGGCAGGTCTGTTCCTGCTGGGGATCCCCATTTTTATGGCGTTGGCAGCCAGTTCCTGCATCACTTTGCTCTGCACCGACATTCTGCCGCTGTCCATCATTCACAATTCACTGTTTGACGGTCTGAACATTTTCCCGTTGCTTGCTGTACCAAGCTTCGTGGTCGCCGGAACTTTGATGGAATACGGCAACATCACCAATCAAATCATTACGGTGGTTAAACAGGTGGTAGGCCGCTCCTTCGGAGGTCTGGGTATCTGCACCATTCTGGCTTGTACTTTCTTTGCAGCCATCGCAGGTTCAGGTACTGCCACCACCGCTGCAATCGGTGCAATTCTCATTCCTTCCATGATGAGAAATTCATACAAACCTGAACACGCCGCGGCCATAACCGCAGCAGGCGGAACCATAGGAACTCTCATTCCTCCGTCAAACTCCATGATCATGTTCGCCGTTTTAGGCAACGTGTCGGTTACCGGCTTGTTTACCGCAGGTTTCATCCCCGGCTTCATCGTGGCTTTCTCTTTGTGCCTTACCACCTACATCATCGCCAAAAAG
>CABQMD010000077.1 GCA_902465145.1 uncultured Succinatimonas sp.
AAAACGGCAAACATAATTTCCTTGTTCAGCCTACGTTGAATGCTGCCTATACCACCGAGGTCAATATCAGTAAGCCAGAGGATTTGGCTTATGCGTCGGCAGTGCGTACCAGCACCACCAAGAACAATAATCTTGGTAACGCGGTCATTTCTTTGGCATCTATGAGTGCCGTCGGTCCTGATATGGGCGTAAGAGTAGATCCGGTCACCAACATGCCGGTATTCAATCAAAATGCTCCTGTAAAGGTGATCATAGCAGATGACGGTTCATACAATATTTTGAATAAAGCAGGTGACGTGATCGGCACTGCTCCCGCGTCCTGCAAAGGACAGGGACTGTTTTCCCAAGCAGTGGATTTAAACGGCAATGCTTTTAATGCCAACGGTTTCCCAGGATATGAGATCAACATCACCGGTACGGTACAACCTGGCGACAGTTTTGAAATTGAAATCAATACTAACGGTATAGGTGATAACACCAACGGCAACATCATGTCTGCTATGAAAGATGTGAAGCTGGTAGGTTCCACCGGTACTGAGAAGATAACTTTTAACGAAGGATATGCTTCATTGACCACCCGTTTGGGATCTGCTGTTTATTCGGCGGAAACCAATTTGGCTGCAGCTGAATCCAAGCGGGAGCAGACTCAGGAGCTTTATGATTCCGAAGCCGGGGTAAATCTTGATGAGGAGGCGGCAGATCTTATCAAGTATCAGCAGACTTATCAGGCTTGCGCCAAGATCATTACTGCTTCTCAGACAATTTTCGATTCGCTCATCAGCGCTTTTTAGAGGAATTAGGTTATGCGTATCTCAACTAATATGACGTACAACAAGAACATGACCTTCCTGCAAAGGGCCAACACCAAACTTGACAGTTCAACCACCCGTTACAACACGGGATTGAAATTTGATACGGCCGGTGAAGATCCTTCGGGCATGTCCTCAAAGCTCAAGTACGATGCG
Source organism: uncultured Succinatimonas sp. (assembly GCA_902465145.1). Classification (GTDB taxonomy): domain Bacteria; phylum Pseudomonadota; class Gammaproteobacteria; order Enterobacterales; family Succinivibrionaceae; genus Succinivibrio. The sequence goes on from CABQMD010000077.1 coordinate 966, forward strand.
TCGATTGCCAACTATAAACAATATGCGACCAATGCAGGTTTAGCCGCAGATACCATGGCGGAGGAAGAGACGGCTCTTGATTCCATGTGGACTTCGCTGTCAAGCGCTCATACGCGTCTTATTCAGGCGGTCGATTCGACCAACGACACCACCTCGCGCGATGCTTTGGCAGAGGATCTCATGCAACTTCGCGATCAGCTTTGCGATCTTATGAATACGCAAAATGCCGAAGGTGAGTATATTTTTTCAGGAGCCCGCAGTCATGTTACCGCCATGCAGAAGACCTCCGACGGGCACTATACTTGTCAGGCCGACGGTCAGGCGCGCGTGGTACAAGTCGCACCGTCGGTTACCGTGCAGATTTCCGACAGCGGACTTAATATTTTTGAAAATTGCGATCTGGCAAAGACCATTTCCATGACCGGAGATACCAACGATGTTTACGGAATGATCAGCAATTACGGTGATTATGACGAGCTTTACAGCACTTGGTATGATCCTACCGGTAACCGTGCCAACACTCTTACTTTAAACGTCACTGCCGATGACAAGTTTACCATTACGGCTCCTGACGGAGCTACGGTATTGGCCAGCGGTGAAGTGGCTTCAGACGGCAGTATTCAGGCTTTGGGAATGAATTTTTCCATAGCCGACGGCAAGACCGGACAGGATCGCACTATCGCCGTAACTATGGAAAAACCGCAAAAAGGCAACATATTAAACGAGCTTACCGATTACATCGATACCCTGCGAGACGGTACGATCACCACCGAAGAGCTTTCTGACATGATGGCTCAGGCTCAGGTAAGCGTGAAAAATGCCATGGATCACTATGATATGTACCGCGGTCGTGTGGGCTCTCGAGAAAATGAAGTGGACAATGTCATCAATTCCGATACGGCATTAAAAAACATTAAAACCACGTCCAGAGCAAATATCTGTGAGGTAGATGCTTTTGAGGCAGCCTCAGACATAGTCAAGGATCAGCAGGCTTTGCAGGTAGCCCGCTCGGTATTTTCAAGCATTAACGGTTCAAGTCTTTTTGATTACATTTAAACTTTACGCAGAACAGAGGATGAGAAAATGATCAATCAGGTAAACACTCTTAATACCGGTTCAAAACTTTATGCAACTCAAAATACAATTCATGCTCAAAAAGAAGCAGTAAATTCGGCTAAGACTCAGGCTGCAGCTGTGGTTGAGCTTCAGGGCAGTATGTCCGGTGTTTCTCAGGTAAGGGAAGCCAATGCCTTGGATGCTACTTCGGCTAGTTCTATGGCCTTGGATATTGCATCTTTATTGGGAACTCACGGCGGCAGCGTGCAGGAGAATTTAAACGGTTTTGATGCGGCCAGACTGCTTGCAGACTAAGTAACCGGCCTAGAAATTCTTCTCATCCCTGCATGATCCGTGCGGGGATTTTTATATGTGCTGAAAAATATAAAAAAGGCAGGATCACCTGGATCCTGCCAACGGGTTTTATTTACTTGCGTAAATAAACTCTGGGATATCTAACTTGAGAGAACTCTCAGATTAGAATACGTAACGGGCACCGAACATAATGCTGTTGTGGCCGCTGTTCTTGCTGTCAAGAGCGGACTTGATCTTAGGATAGCCGTCGTCAGAGCCTGCATCGATGAGGCCTTCTGCCCAGACTTTGAAGTTGGGAGTGACGTTGTAGTCGGCGATCAGCTGAACGAACTTGGTATCACCTGATGCTTCCTTACCGTCAGTAACAGCCTGAGTCTTGATATAGTGGTAGGAAGCACCGAGACGGACGCCGTTGGCAAAGCCGTAGGTAACGATGGTTTCCCAAGCCTTATTCTTCAAATAAGCATCAACATCAGTTCCGTCGATTGCAACGTCAATATCTTCATCAGGGGCTGATTTATAGGTCTTGCTGATAGTAGCTTTTGAATAATTGTAGTTAGTGGCAATGTAGAAGCCTTTGCCGTTGGTACCCCAGGCGATGGCACCGTCGATAGACTTCATATTGTCAATTAAACGAGAAGTGGTGATTTCTTCGTCTAAGTCATTTAAAGTTACTTTCAGGTTCTGTTTATAGCCACCGTCTTTCTCGGACTGACCGTTCAGATAGAGGTAACCTGCACGCACGCTGATGGGTCCGAAGAGCACGACAGGGGAGGTATAACCTGCGTAGATGGAGAAGCCTGAATCTACGTTGAAATTGGTGTTGTTGCCGAGGATGTCGGACTTGTAGTTGTCTTCAGCCATCTGGTAGGAGATGCCGGCATCAAAGCCGAAACCGGACCACATATAGGAGATGTGACCGGAGTTACGCTCGTCCTGACCGCCGTAAACACCGACTTCGTCCAAAACGTCAACGAGGTTGGAAGCATATTCGAAAGGATCGGTGTAACGACCAACCTGAACTTTACCGAACTTGCCGAAATCAGCGCCTAAATAAGCAAAACGGGCATTGATAGCGGTAGCTTCAGAAGAAGAACCTTGGTGGTTGGCTTCCCACTCCATGAAACCGTAACCGGCGATGCCGTTGGTCAGCTGAGTACGACCGGCCAGATTCACACGGGCACGATCACGGGTGGTGGCGTCCTGACCGCCGTTTGAGAAATAGTTATTGCCTGCGTTGCCGGCCATGAACTCGACCTGGCCACCGACAGCCAAAGTGGTGCCGTCTTTGTCATAGACCTGAGCGGCGGAAGCAGCGGAGGCTGCGAAAGCTGCTGCAGCGATGGCTACAGCTAAAACTGACTTCTTCATAATAAATTCCCAAAAATGTAATTTAAGTGCGGATGCTTTTAGACATCGCCTGCATTCTTTAACGAACGCAAGTGAACTATAGCAGTAAAATTTGATCAATAAAAAAAAAATACGTATTATATAAAATATGTGATCGCGATCACGTAATTTTGGGGAACTAAACATGATTTGTACTGTCATTAACAGGCTTAAGCAGTCATTAGTTACAGATTTTTTAACTGATCAAAAAGATCAAAAAAAGACTAAAGACTTTTGTTTTTCGGTCGATAGAGAGTGAAAAGAGGCAGAGTTGCTATATGCGGCACTGCGCTGAGGAGAGAAATTAAAGTCCCTTTTGAAAAGGGGGAAAGGTTGCATCTATGCAATATTTAGATACGGTTGCTTCCACAGGCTCCGTGCGCGGAGCAAATTTACAGGACAATATGCCGGATCGCAGTGTGTATTCTGATCCTAAGCAAGTGGACGATGACACCCGAGATCTTAAGGCTGATGCGGTAAAGGTAAAGAAAAGTGAAACGGTACCTTCTCTTAAAGATGAAGCAGAGGATCTTGCGCAGCGTACTAACGAAAAGCAGGAAAAGCTTTCTGAAAAAGAGCTTGAGGAGCAAAAGCAGAAAGCCAAGGAGCTGTCGGCAAAGTTAAACGCGCAGAATATAGGTTTATCATTTTCTGTTGATGATGCTACTTCCGATACCGTTATCAATGTTACCAATCGCAGTACCGACGATTTGGTACGTCAGATCCCTTCTGAAGATATGTTACGTTTTCAGAAGATCCTCTCTGATTTTGAGGATAAGACCAAAGGTCAGGCTGGGGATGAGCTTTCAAAGCAGAAGTCTAAAGACATGTTGAAAGGACTTATCTTAGACGATCTCGTTTGATTTTAAAAAATCGTAAAAAAACGGTTTCCAATTTCGGAAACCGTTTTTTTTTCTAAACAAATTTGTGCTTCAGCCGATACAATAGGTACATAGGTATATTGTATTTGCAGGAGAATTCAATGTACGGAAGAAATTTAAAAGCTTACAGACGTACGAGTCTTGAAGCAGAATTATCCGTAGCTACACCGCATCGTGTCATTCAGATGCTTTTCAACGGTCTTATTGAGCGTCTGTCACAAGCAAAAGGTGCTATAGAGCGAAAAGATCTTGAATATAAAGCCAATCGCATCACCAAGGCATTGGGGATCTTAGACGGGTTGCAGGGGGCGCTTGATCGCAAAGAAAATCCTGAGTTGTCAGATAAGATGTATGCGCTTTACGATTACATGAAGGTTTTGCTGAGCAAGGCTTCATCGAATTTGGAAAGTGAACCTATTGATGAAGTGATCAAGCTTATAACCCCCATTAAAACGGCATGGGACAATATCCCAGAAAACGTTAAAGCTCAGGCAAATGCCGAGATCCTGGCAAAGCAATAGAGTTTCGTTCCCACTTGCATAAATGCAAAAGATCCTAAACGATCTCAGAAATAAAAATCCCGGCACAAGCCGGGATTTTTTTCGTGACGAACGAATATTATAAGGTGTGTACCGACATGGTATTTGTAGTTCCTGAAGGTACCAGAGCACCGTTTACCATAATGATGGTATCCCCTTTGCGGGCAAGTTTCTCGCGTTCGGCATATTTCATACCAAGCTTGAAAAATTCATCGGTTGAGCTGATGCGATTTACAAGTTTAGGTAAGACTCCGCGTACGAGACACAGTTGTCTGGCGGTTTTTTCGTTTGGAGTTAAGGCA
>CABQMD010000078.1 GCA_902465145.1 uncultured Succinatimonas sp.
CATCCGGCCGATACGCCCCGGGTTTCCGGTAACCGCACGAACTTTCGATTTTGCCGGTGACAAAAAGCCCATGTTTAAGTTGCATACCGACAATCACGGTCCTTTGCGCGGTTACGGAGCCTGCGTAAGCTCAATTCTTTTGAAAAAACAGTTGCGTGCACTCATGCAGGCAGATCCTTCAAAAAAGATCCGCATCGTATTTCCTCTGGTTACAAGATTGTCAGAGGCTTTATACCTTAAAAAACTGGCTTCAGACTGCCATACGGAGCTTGAAAACGAACATAAATCTCACTCTGACTACGAACTGGCGCTAATGATTGAAACTCCCGCAGCCGTGCTTTCGGCAGAAGCGTTTGCCGGAGAATTTTCCATGTTCATAATCGGAACAAGTTCTCTTGCTGAATACGCATGTGCGCCGCGACCTGACGATTCATCTTTTACCCCGCCTCTGGCAAAATTAATCGTAACTGCCGCCAAAGCTGCTTATAACTCAGGCATTCCCATAGGCGTTGCAGGACGTTTTGCAGGACGGGCTGAGCTCATGGCCTTCTTTTGGCATATAGGGGTTTCCTACGTATCTGTGGACTGTTATGAAATAGCCAGCCTCAGAACCGCGGTTGAAAGACTGGATCTTGGCAGTAAAAAACCTTTTTTTGACGAAACGTTATATGACAAGGTTATGAATATCTTCCGCGGTCAGGAAATATCTGCTCTTATCAACAATCTGAATGCGTAAAACCTTATAATCGGAGTTGCCATGTCTTTTTTTAAAAAACTTTTAAATCGCATAGGAGGCAATGCCACACCTTTAGTCTCCGATGCTGATCTTGAATTGTGTGCTCCTGTATCAGGAACTCTTATTCCTATCGACGAAGTCCCGGATCCGGTGATCTGCGAACGCATTGCAGGCGACGGCTGTGCTTTCATTCCAGAAAGCGATTGCATGGTCTCACCTTGTGACGGAGTGATCACCAGGTTGCTGTCGTCAAACACGGCTTTCGTTGTACGCGCTTCCTGCGGAACGGAAATTTATGTACGGTTCGGCATAGGTACCGGTAACTTTCAAGGAAACGGTTTTAGTTCTTTAAAAAAAGCAGGCGATCAGGTTACAAAAGGAGAAAAAATTATAGCCATCGATCTTGAGCAATGTTCAGATTTACTAAAATCAACGGTTACCTCAATGATCGCCATAAAAAGCAGTTCCGATATTGAAAGGGTTGCCAGTGTAGGAGGGAAAGTGCAGGCAGGATCAACTCCCTGCATGTGGGTATTTCTCAAGCCGAAGGATCACGTAACTGCTTCGACGTAATTTTTATTTATCAATTAGTTATAAGTAGAACGTTCAACACATGCGGTGATCATCGTCACTTTTACACATGATATTTCAGCCTGAAATATATGCGCCAAATACAAATTGCCGCCAGCATGACGATACAAAGATATTGTGACAAAGAAAAATATCCCCATACTCCGCGCTCAGGATCACCGCGCAGAAATTCAGTCATAAAACGCAAAATTGCGTATGACGATACATAAAAAAACAAAGCATTAAACTTTTTTGACAAACGGTAAAGGATCAAAGCAATTACGAACAAACACAAAGCGTTTAACAGCTGAACTGGGAAACAGGCAATATGATCAGCAAAGCCGTACTCAGGAAAAATTACCGCAAAAGCTCCTTCATAAGGAATACCGTAGCAGCAACCTGCCAAAAAGCAACCGATGCGTCCGAATCCCTGTGACAACGGCAATACAAAAAGCGCGTTCTGAAGTAAAGGTCGCAGATTTATACAATGCAGTCTTGCTCCTGCAAAAACGAACATTGCTCCTAGCAGCAATCCTCCCCATACCACAAATCCGGCAGGGGCCGTCAGACTGAAAGGATAGTCAGCATCTAATAATAAAGAAAAACGGAGATCATCAATAAAAGGCAACAGGTAGAGAATTTTTGCTCCGAGAATACCGCCTGCCATTCCGTACCCTGAAACGATCAAAAATCCGTCGGCATCATAACCAAGCTTTTTCAACCGAATATAACCGCAGGTAAAAGAAAACAAAGCCCCAAAAGCTATGCACAAACCGTAAGAAGCCAGTCTTAAAGAGCCCAATTCAATAAAAGGGATCAATTTTTATCAGGCCGCAGCACCGGCAGCGGCGGCTCCGAGTCCTATCGCACCTATGCAGGCTATGCAAGCTACAAATAATACGGCATTGATAAGCAAACCTACAATGGAAATGATAAGTCCGGCTGTAGCCATACTTTTCTGCTCAGGATCTTTACGCCCCAATGCTCCGAAAATTATACCTACCAGTCCCAAAATAATTCCGAGCGCGCCTAATCCGCTTGCTGAAAATACGGCCATCACCAATGTGATCACGCCGCATATCAAAGAAGCTATACCCATTTAAAATTCTCCGTATTAAGCTGAAAAATATTACAAAATTATTTTATCCATAAAAAACCCCGGATCATGCCGGGGTTCTGCTTAAAAACTACTTGAGCAATGCCTTAAAGCAGAGCGTCGATTTCTTCAACGGTCTTCTTGGCATCGCCGAAGCACATGGAGGTGTTGTCCTTGAAGAACAGCGGATTCTGAACACCGGCATAACCAGGATTCATGGAACGCTTGAACACCACCACATTATGAGCCTTCCAAACGGTCAGAACAGGCATACCTGCAATAGGGCTTGAAGGATCCTCTGCTGCTGCAGGGTTGACGGTATCATTGGCACCAATCACGAGTACGGTATCGGTGTTTTCGAAATCGTCATTGATCTCGTCCATTTCCAAAACGATGTCATAAGGTACTTTGGCTTCTGCCAACAGTACGTTCATATGACCGGGCAGACGACCTGCAACGGGATGAATGGCAAAACGAACTTCAATACCGCGAGCCTGCAATCTCTCGACCAAAGTAGCAACTGCATTCTGAGCCTGTGCCACAGCCATGCCGTAGCCCGGGGCAATGATCACGGAAGAAGAATTCTTCAAAAGTTCGGCAACGTCAGCTACCTTCATCTCGTGGTATTCACCGTAGTCCTTGTCTTCTTTGGCAGCAGGAGCATTGCCGAAGCCGCCTGCAATCACGGAAATGAAGGAGCGGTTCATGGCTTTGCACATGATGTAGGAAAGGATGGCACCAGAGGAGCCGACGAGAGCACCGGTCACGATGAGCAGATCGTTATCAAGCATGAATCCTGAAGCCGCGGCAGCCCATCCTGAATAAGAATTCAACATGGAAATAACCACAGGCATATCAGCACCGCCGATGGCAACTACCAAGTTGACACCGAAAGCCAAGGCGATCACGGTCATGATGAAAAGCGGAGCTGCGGAAGCTTCGACACCGCCGTTTAAGAACCAGATCATAAGCAGGAAGCATACGATGATGGCTCCCAAGTTGATCCAATGGTTGGCAGGCAGCACCAAAGGAGCTGACTTGAAGATGCGCAGTTTATAAGTACCGTTCAATTTGCCGTAGGCAATGATGGAACCGGTAAAGGTTACGGCACCGATGAACACGCCGATGAAAATTTCACCAAGATGGATACCGAGTTCACCGGTCTCTTCCATGTGAACGGCATTGGTGATGCCGGCAGCCACGTCAAAGACACCGTCAAGTTCCAAGAAAGTGTTGAAACCTACGAGTACAGCGCACAAACCGACGAAAGAGTGCAGGCAGGCAATGAGTTCAGGCATCTGAGTCATCTGAACCTTACGTGCGGCGAAAAGACCGACCACTGCACCTATCAGCATGGCGACGATAATGATGCAAACTGCACCGGCTCCGTCAGCCTTGGTAAAGGTAGCCAAAAGAGCAATAGCCATACCGGCTACACCGGAATAACAACCGAGTTTGGCAGTTTCCTGCTTGGACAAACCGGCCAAAGCCAGAATAAACAGCAGTGCCGAGAATATATAGGCAATATAGGTTAAGCCTTCAGACATTTTATTTCTCCTATCCCCTTATTTGCCCTGCTTTCTGAACATGCCCAACATACGACGGGTCACTGCGAAACCGCCGAAAATGTTTACTGACACGATCACGGTACCGATAAAGGCAAGAATTGCGGCAACTACTGAGCCGCCGGAGGTATGAACCTGCTCCATGGCACCGACCACGATAATACCAGAAATGGCATTGGTAACCGACATCAAAGGAGTATGCAAAGAGTGAGTGACGTTCCAAACTACATAGTAGCCTACAACCACTGCAAGCACGAACACGGTAAAGTGCGGCAGGAATGCAGTAGGAGCAAACGCACCGATCAGGATGAAGCACAACACTGCCAATGCAGCACAACCCCATTTGAGAACCGGTGATACTTTGTGAACTTCAACCTTGGGAGCTTCAGCAGGTTTCTGGGCTGCAGGAGCTGCAGAAACACTGATCTTCGGAGGCGGGAAGGTAACCTCGCCGTCGCGGGTCACGGTCATATTGCGGATCACGACGTCGTCAAAGTTGAGATCAACTTTGCCGTCCTTGTTCTTGCACAGAAGTTTGGCCAGATTTACAAGGTTGGTGGAATATAGCTGAGATGACTGAGCAGGCAGACGTGAAGCAAGATCGGTATAACCTATAACCTTGACGCCGTTATCGGTAGTAATAACCTCACCAGGAACAGTAGCAGCGCAGTTACCGCCGCCGGCAGCAGCCATATCAACGATTACTGATCCTGACTTCATGGAAGCTACCATTTCCTTTGTAATTAACAAAGGAGATTTCTTACCGGGAATGGCTGCGGTGGTGATGATGATGTCAACGTCTTTGCACTGCTTAGCAAAGAGTTCCATCTCGGCTTTGATATAGCCTTCGCTCATGACCTTGGCATAACCGTCTGACGAGTCTTTTCCTTCCTCTTTATAATCAAGACGCAGGAATTCACCGCCCATGGATTTGATCTGATCTGCTACCACTTCACGAGTATCGAAAGCGCGTACTACGGCACCCAGTGAATGGGCAGTACCGATGGCGGCAAGACCTGCAACGCCGGCGCCGATCACCAAAACTTTGGCAGGAGGTACCTTGCCTGCTGCGGTAACCTGACCGGTAAAGAACCTGCCGAAAGCATGGGCAGCTTCAACTACGGCACGATATCCTGAAATATTTGCGGTGGAAGACAGAGCGTCCATGGACTGAGCACGGGAAATTCTCGGCACCATATCCATGGCCATCACGGTAACTTTCTTGGCGTTGAGTTTTTCAACAAGTTCCTGATTCTGAGCCGGACGAATGAACGACACCAAAATTTGGCCTTCCTTCATGAATCCGATTTCATCGTCGTTCGGAGCGTTTACCTTGAAAATGATATCGCTTCCCCATACATCCTTAGGGGTAACGACTTTGGCGCCGGCTTCTTCGTAGGCGGCATCAGTGAAACTGGCATCAGCACCGGCTCCGCTTTGCACC
>CABQMD010000079.1 GCA_902465145.1 uncultured Succinatimonas sp.
CTCAAGTCCCGCAAAGAATGAAGCATCATCCTTCTGAAGTTTCTCCAAAGGCACATCATCGACGGTCCACAGATCACATACTGGCGGCTCCTCAATTTCTGATACTCCGGCTATAAACATAGCTCCTCCGTCAGTTTTAACACCTGCACTGCGACCGTTGGATCCGAAGACATGTACCCTGCCGTATAGAGCCGGATCCTGTGAATTACTCGCCATAAGTGTGGCCATAGCTCCACTTTTGTATCTTATAAGCGCACAAGCACTATCCTCAACCTCAATGAACGGATGGTTATAGTTAGCAAAACGTCCCTGTATGCTTTCGATTTCTCCCATATACCAATTCAAAAGGTCAATTTGATGCGAAGCCTGGGTAAGTAGTACTCCGCCACCTTCACCACTCCAACTTCCTCTCCAAGGATCTGATTCATAATATTCTTTAGATCTCCAGCCGAACATAACGGCTTCGCCCAAAATAGGACTGCCCATTTTTCCTTGCAACAGTGCCTCGTGTATACGCATGCAAGGCTTATAAAAACGACGTTGTACCAAGGTTCCTAACAAAACGTTATTTAACCTTGCCGCTTTTATCATTTCATCACATTCTTTAACACTCACCGCCAAAGGCTTTTCAACTAAAACATGACAGTGCTCATTCAGACATTCAATAGCCAAACGCGCATGACTAGGATGAGGGGTACAAATCGTTACGGCATCAAGATGCTCACTGCGTATCATTTCCGAAGCAGAAAGATATCCGCGTATATGATAGTGCTCGGTAAATTTCACCAATTTGGCCTTGGTGCGATTACAAGCGGCAACCAATTTACAACCCGGGATTTTTAAAAGAGCCTTAGCATGGAATTCAGCAATCTTCCCGCAACCAACGATGCCAACCTTAAGTTCACTCATATGTACTCCGAAGCGGCCGCCTCTTGCGGCCGCAGTACCATATCAAAAGACTAATATTCACGCTTCAAACATACATCGAGAAATTCTGGATGTTCCATCTTCGATTTCACCAAATCGTAAACACCTCCAGAGATCGCCTTTTCACGCCATTGCTCCTTGTCATCCTTTGACAGCTGAACTATAACATTACCGTTATCGGTAAATTTCTTCTCAAGCATCTCATCAATTTCAACTGCACGACGGCGTTGGAACTTGGTTGCCTCCTGCATTGCATCGAGCAAAGCCTCCTGATGTTCCTTAGACAGTGAATCAAATTTCTCCTGATTGATCATGACTAAATGAGGACTATAAACATGCCCTGTTAAGGAAATATACTTTTGCACCTCGTAAAAATGATTTGAATCGATCAAGGCCAAGGGATTTTCCTGAGCATCTATGGTCCCCTGCTGTAATGCCGACAAGACCTCGGTAAACGCCATTGGAGTAGGATTGGATCCCCAGCCCTTCCACATGGATAGCTGGATATCGTTTTCCATGGTACGTACCTTCATATTCTTGATCTGATCTGGTACCTTCACCGCCACCTTATTATTAGTGAAATTTCTAAATCCGTTTTGCCATACACCCAAAAGCTTCAAGCCCTTTTTGCTAACGCAACTATTCAGCTTCTGACCGGCATTACTGTCAGCCCATTTAAAAGCGTCATCAGGGGTATCGAAAATAAATGGAGCATCATACATGTACAGATCCTTCATCATATTGGCAATGGGAGAAGGCGGTGTATTTACCATATCAATTTCGCCCAACATCACGGATTCGACGGCAACACGGTCGTCACCGTAAGAGTTGTCGTTGTATATATGCAAATCCAACGTACCGCCGGTTTTTTCATTGACCAGTTTTTTTAAAAGGGCTCCGGCCTCTTTTCCAGATTGATTTGCAACATTGGCAAACTCAAGAGTAACCTTATCGCCAGCATTTGCCACTCCCGCACAGAGAAAACAGCCGGCAAGCGATATTGCCATGACGTTTTTTACCAATTTTTTCATAAGACACCTCATGCAGTTTGTTAAAAAATTTATAAATGTTTTTTTACTTTCCTAAATTAGGAATGAACATGGCTATTTGCGGTATGAACGTAATCAATGTCAAATCCGCAATCATGATGAAAATAAATTTGAAGATCCCCTGCAAAATCGTCTCCATCGATTCATTTGAAATTCTCGAGGCCACGAAGAGATTGATCCCGAGGGGAGGCGTACAAAAGCCTATGGCCAAATTCACAACCATGATGATCCCGAAATGCACAGGATCCACTCCTATACTTGCCGCCACAGGCATCAATATTGGAGCTAACACCAATATTGCAGGTGTCGTATCCATGAAACAGCCAACAATTAAAAGCAGAATATTGATTAGGATCAGGAGCATTATCTTGTTATCTGTAACGCTTAAAATTCCCTGCGTAATTGTTTCTGGCACCTGCTGCACGGTGATAATTTTGATGAATGCTGATGCACAGCCCAAAATCACCATAGTCGTAGCAGTTGTGGATACTGATGTTGATACCGATCGTATGAAACTCTTAAAAGTCAACTCGCGATGCAAAAAAGCTCCGCATATAAACGCATAAACCGTCGCTACCGATGCAGCCTCTGTAGGGGTAAATACCCCAGTATATATGCCTCCCAAGATTAAAAACGGGTTTATCAACGCCCACTTTGCTTTCCAAACAGAAACTGCTATTTCTCCTAGGGAAGGCTTTTTGACATCGCATTTAAGATTGAAATTTTTGGAATAAAAATAGCAATATGCTATCAGTGAGAAACCTATCAAAAGTCCTGGAACTATACCGGCCTTGAACATGGAGGTTACCGAAGTTCCCGTGGCAACACCGAAAATGACCATTGGGATCGAGGGCGGAATAATCACACCTATGGATCCGGCTGTAGCAATGAGAGCTAAGGTAAAACTCTTGCTGTAGCCCTGCCTGATCATTTCAGGAATAACCATGGTGCCTATAGCAGCAACCGTTGCAGGTCCTGATCCCGATACGGCAGCAAAAAACATGCAAACAAGCACAGTGACGATGGCAAGACCGCCCCTGATCCTACCGAAGATCAGGTTGCACACGTTAAGCAGTCTTGATGAAACCCCGCCGGCGCTCATCAAATCCCCAGCCAATATAAACATTGGAATTGCCAAGATCGGAAATGAATCACATGAAGTTACCAATTGTTGAGTTAGCGTGATAAGCGACAGAGATGTATGACCGAACAATGTCGCCAATACGGTTGAAACGCCAAGCGCGATCCCTACGGGACAGTTCAGTATGAGCAGGATCGCAAGCGATCCGAACAACAAAGCAATAGTCATGGTTTACTACTCCGCCTTAAAGTCCTTTAATACCCTCGTTCATACTAGAATAAGGATCGTGCAGATGTTTTAGTCGATACCATATCGTCTGCAGCTGCCTTACGGTGGTTAAGCCGAAGCCTACTGCCGGGGCCATATACACTAAATACATAGGGATCCCCATAGCGGGAGACTGTTGTTCAAGCATTATTTGCCTCGCAGTCAGCTTAGAGGCGTAAATAACTACCGTAATTGAAAAAATAAGGAAGATCACATCTCCGCAGATCACAACCGATCTCCGCATCCTTTTTGGAAACATATAAAGACCAGCATCGATTTTGATATGACGCATGACCTTGGCTCCATAGCTGATCCCTAGATAAATCAGCCAGATAAACATATAACGAGACAACTCCTCGGACCAAGACAAAGACTCGTGCACCACATAACGCATGAATACCTGTAAGGTTAGAATTACGGAAATTGCCAGAATCAGCACGATCCCTATCGACATCTCAAGATATTCATCAAGCCACTTTAGAAATTTCATTCGCTCTCCAAATATAACAACAGACATCAGTCGTCTTACTTTTGTTAAAAATAGAAAATATTTCCCCCAAAAAACGTGAATGAGATCGGAAATAAAACAAAATGGCGATGCCAAATAAGTACGTCAATATAGTCAGATGACAGAGATCACACTTTTTAATGCACTACAACAACTGGAACCGTGGGTTGTTAATTTTTTTACTGGACTGACTTAACTGTAGAAGCTAGAAAGCCTATGGAAATAGGCATAGGTTAAACATTTTCAATAAAACTAGGGCGAGCCTGTGCTTGCAAGGGGCGCCTTTTTTGCCAGAAAAAATACAAATTGAATAAGCAAATGCTGACGAGATCAAGAATACTTTCAGGACAAGTTCACGTGGCTTTGGTACCTTTCAACACGGAATTTTTTTAAAGACCGATCCCCGTGATCACCGCAACCAGCGGAATAGTAAACACTGCAGCTGCAGTAGTAAGCGATACCGCACGCGCAGCCGGCGCCACCATAGTCGGGTTGTATAAAGCAGCCAGTACCGCAGTCATGACTCCGGAAGGTCCTGCTAAAATAACCAAAGCAACACCTTCGAATTCACGAGAGCTGAAGCTCCACTGCAAAGCCCACAGCAACACGGCAGGCACGATGAGCATCTTTACTACGACAAAAATCATCAGTCTGTAGTCACGCAGCGTCTCTTTAAACTTAATCTCAGGAACTGCCGATCCTACTATCATCATTGCCAAAACCGGAGCTGCCGCCCCGCCGCGTCCTAGGGCATCTCTTACCCCGGAAGGCAATTCAAAACCGGTCAAAATAAATATCACCAATAAAAGGCTAGAAATAAAAGAAGGATTAGTTACCAAATGCCTAAACGAGATCTGATCACGTCCGCCTCCTACCATGACTATACCGTAGGAAAAAAGCAGGAAGTTGTTGAAGACTATGGCTATGGACATATAAACGATAGCCAGATCTCCGTATAAAGCCCCTACCAGCGGGATCCCCAAAAGCAAAATATTGGTACAGGTAAACAGCATGTTGACCGTACCGCGATCTTTTTTGGGATACCTCATAAGCCACGGTATGACAAATCCTGAAACGATCTGCGAAAACTGGATAAGCAGCATTACCAGCATGGCATAACCTATAAAGGAGAGATCCTGTGCTATCACGGCGGAAAGATCACATGAGAGCAACATGCACGGCGTCACCAGATTCACTACTATCTTGGTTAAAGCCTGCCTGATCGTTTCATTGATGATCCCCAATAATCTTCCCACTACTCCCAACATCAAAAGAAAAAAGAAGATGATCATCTGTGACAGTATTTCCACTTTTACTCTCCTTTGTAATCAATTATGAAAAAACCCGCTCGGGCTCCGGCTCGAACGGGCTTTCATGCCTGGCTAACGCCGGGCTTTACTGGATCTGCTTACTTTACAAATTTCATGGCAGAACGAGCAATCATCAATTCCTCGTTGGTGGGGATCATGTAAAGTTTGACCTTGGATGCAGGAGTAGAAATCTCGCCTTCAAAGCCGAGACGGGCAAGTGCCTTCTCATTGAGCTCTTCGTTGAGA
>CABQMD010000080.1 GCA_902465145.1 uncultured Succinatimonas sp.
GTTGCTTGAAAAAGACGAAGCACGCAGAAACACCTTGGAAACCGTTCTCTCTTTTTTGGGGTGTAACGTACAAAGCGGCAGTCTTGAGGACTGTCTTTGTTATCTTGATGCAGACGATGCGGATATCGATGCCTGCATAGCAGGTGATCTTGGCAATGAGCAAAGTGTGAGATTGCTTAACAAACATCAGGATATCCCTTTCATTTTCGTCTTAGTTCCAAACACTGAATGTCAGGCCTGCCCGAATTTTATGGGAGCCTTGAATCAATCCGGCTCTCATCAAAACGGAGCTTTGCTGTACGACGATTTAGTTTCACTTTTGCATTTTTGTCAGTCGTTTAACTCCATGAAACGCCTAAAAAAAATGCATAATCAAAGTCCTGACAGCGAAAAATATCTCATGAAAGTTTTGCGGGGACGCGGAAAAGCCATCACTCTGGTCAGAAGACTTATAGAACAGGTGGCACCTGCTGAGGCCACCGTACTTATACTCGGACAATCAGGTACCGGTAAAGAAGTAGTGGCACGATCCGTACACGAACTTTCAAAACGACGCGGAGGACCGTTTGTACCGGTAAACTGCGGTGCAATTCCGGGAGAACTTTTGGAATCAGAACTGTTCGGGCATGAAAAAGGAGCATTCACTGGCGCATTTTCTGCCCACGAAGGACGTTTTGAACTTGCCAAAGGCGGTACGCTTTTTCTTGACGAAATCGGAGATATGCCTCTTGCAATGCAGGTAAAACTGCTGCGTGTTTTGCAGGAACATACCTTCTCACGCGTAGGTTCCAACAAACTTTTAAAAGCAGACGTCAGAATAGTAGCTGCCACCCACAGAAATCTTGAAAAAATGGTGGAAGACGGAACGTTCCGTCAGGATCTTTATTACCGTATAAACGTTTTCCCCATCAACATGCCTTCGCTTGCAGAACGTGCTGATGACATTCCTCTGTTGTTACAACAATTGGTACATCAATACGGAGACCGCTCCGGCAATACCATTCGTTTTACTCAAAGCGCCCTTGAAGCGCTGATGCAGGATCCTTGGAAGGGCAATGTGCGCGAATTGTCAAATCTTGTGGAAAGATTGCTGATACTGCACCCTAACGAAATAATTGATCTTGAAGATCTTCCCCCTAACTATCGCGGAGAACAGGAACAGGCGTCACCTGAAGATGAGCGGGAAGCTCTTTTGGATGCCTTCTCATGCAGCGATGAAGAGAGCGATGTTTCCGAGATCCTTGCTCAAAGCGGCATAACTTCTCTGCCCGAACTCCCCGGAGAAGAAGAACTTTCAGGAGATTTTGCTCCGAAACTTTCAGAAGACGGGGTAAATTTAAAGGACATGGTTGCCGATATGGAAACAGGACTTATTCGTCAGGCTTTGGATAAAAGCGGAGGCGTGGTAGCCAAAGCAGCCGATCTTCTGGGGCTCAGACGTACCACACTGGTAGAAAAAATGAAAAAATACGGAATTTCGGCACAGGATTAAACAGGATATTTTTTATGACAGTTAATTCCACGGAACGCATTGCTCAATACTTACAGGATAAAACCATCCTGATCACCGGCGGTACTGGCTCTTTTGGCAATTGCTTCGTCTCCACGGTGCTAAAAAAATACTCTCCGCGCAAGATCATCGTTTACTCAAGAGATGAACTTAAACAATACGAGATGCAAAATCGTCTTAAACAATATCAAGAACGTATTCGATATTTCATTGGAGACGTGCGCGATAAAACGCGATTGTCGCTGGCTTTGCGCGGTGTTGACATCATTGTTCACGCAGCTGCTATAAAACAGGTACCGGCAGCAGAATACAATCCCATGGAATGCATTAAAACCAATGTTATGGGTGCAGAAAACATTATTGAAGCCGCTCTTGAAAATAACGTAGACAAAGTGGTTGCACTCTCAACTGACAAAGCCGCCAATCCTATCAATTTATACGGAGCTACCAAACTTTGTTCCGATAAATTGATGACAGCGGCAAACAACCTCGCAGGTGACAGACGTACCCGTTTTGCCGTAGTACGCTACGGTAATGTTTCAGGATCACGCGGCAGTGTCGTCCCTTTATTTAAAAGATTAAAATCAGAAAATGCTAGCTTTATTCCCATCACCGACAAACGCATGACCCGTTTTTGGATCACCTTGGAACAGGGGGTGGACTTCGTACTGCATGCACTGGTACGCATGCACGGCGGAGAAACATTCGTACCTAAAATCCCGTCAATACGAATTACCGATCTGGCAAGGATCATCGCTCCTGAGATCCCTGTAAAAGAGATAGGAATAAGACCGGGTGAAAAAATTCACGAAGTAATGTGTCCTCGCGACGATTCATCTCATGTAATTGAATTTGACAATTTCTTCATCATTCGTCCGGCACTTACATATTTCTGCGTCAACAGCGACGATTATTTAATGACACAACTTGGTGAACAGGGTAAATATGTCAATAACTCCCGAAACAACCCTGTATATATGGATGACGCTCAATTGCATAAGGTGTGTTTTAACTCATGATCCCTTACAGTACCCAGAGCATAGATGCCACCGATTACGATGCAGTGCTTGAAACTTTAAGTTCAGAATATCTTACCTGCGGCCCCAAGACAAAAGAATTTGAAGAAGCCGTATGTGAGGTAACCGGTGCTTCATACGCCGTGGCGGTCAACTCCTGCACGTCAGCTTTACATCTCGGATTAATGGCTCTTGGTATAGGTCCTGGAGATCTCGTTTATGTAAGTGCCATAAGCTTCGTTGCCAGTGCCAACTGCGTTCGCATGGTCAACGGTGATGTTGAATTTGTGGACGTAAGTCCTGTCAGCGGCAACATAAATTGTGATCATCTCTCATCTATGCTTGAAAAGGCTGAAAAAGCAGGTCGTCTTCCCAAGGCACTGATCGCCGTCGATATGGCAGGAAGACGTTGCGATTTTGAACGCATACAATCACTGTCAAAAAAATACGGATTTAAAATCATTGAGGATGCCGCACACGCTCTCGGTGCTGAATACAAAGGAGATAAGGCAGGTTCTGGCAAATACGCGGATATCACCTGTTTAAGCTTTCATCCGGTAAAAATCATCACCACTGCAGAAGGAGGAATGGCGCTTACCAACAACAAGTTGTTAGCTGAAAAAATGCGCTCACTCTCATCTCACGGAGTTATACGAGACAAAAGTAAGCTTAATGATAACAGCCATCCTGACTATTATTATGAAATGCAAGCTCTCGGTTTTAACTACCGAATGTCCTGTCTTCACGCATCTTTGGGATTATCTCAACTTGAAAGACTGCAGATTTTTGTGGAAATGAGGCGAAAAAAAGCCAAACTGTATGAAGAATTGCTAAAAGATGTTCCCAATCTGTCACTGCCTGATTCTGACAGCAATGATTCCAAAAGTGCCTGGCATCTTTATCAGGTAAAGATAGAAAACGGCAAACGAGATCAAATTTTTGAAATCATGCGTAAATGCGGAATAGGCGTGCAAGTGCACTATCTTCCGATATATCGTCACCCCTATTATCAGGCTTTAAAACCGTACCGAGCACTGGAAGGTGCTGAAGAATTTTTTTCAAAAACACTCTCTATTCCTCTGTTTCCAACCCTATCTTTATTAAAGCAACAGCTGGTAGCTGCAAAATTATCGTCTCTTTTGGAGCTGTAATATGACCTTGCATACCATTGAAAAACGTTTTGCCATGATCCCTGCCCGCGGAGGTTCAAAACGTATTCCATTAAAAAATATTAAGGAATTTTTAGGTCATCCGCTTATCTACTACTCCATCAAAGCAGCATTGGAATCCGAACTTTTTGAACACGTCATAGTCTCCACTGATTCAGAAGAAATTGCTGAAATTGCAAAAGATTTAGGAGCGGAAATTCCTTTTTTAAGAGAGAAAAAGCTTGCCGACGATTTTATCGGTACCGGAGACGTCACCAAGGATGCCTACAAGCGCATGAGATCTTTAGGATTTGATGCCGATACGGTATGTACCATATATGCTACGGCTCCGCTTTTAACCGGAAAATACCTTAAAAAGGCTTATCAACAGTTCAAACAGGAAAAAGCAGATTATTTGTACGCCTGTTGCGAGTTTCCTTTTCCCATCCAACGGGCTCAATTTTTGGATAAAAACAAAATTCCTACTCCGGTGATGCCCCAATACATGTCATGGCGTTCTCAGGATTTACCTAAGACTTATCAGGATGCCGGTCTGTTTTACTTCTATTCAAAAAATTAC
Source organism: uncultured Succinatimonas sp. (assembly GCA_902465145.1). Lineage (GTDB taxonomy): Bacteria > Pseudomonadota > Gammaproteobacteria > Enterobacterales > Succinivibrionaceae > Succinivibrio. The sequence continues at coordinate 4,255 of CABQMD010000080.1, forward strand.
TTTGTTGATCCACAAACTGCTCCGCTTTCTTTAAGAGGTTTTGAGATGCCTCGCCACCGCGTGATCGATATAGATACCAAGGAAGACTGGGACTATGCTCAGGCTATGGTAAAAGCCGTAAACGAACTAAATCTAAACTAAACAACTGTCTTACGAAAGAGGAAATTTTATTTAGTCATCTGTTATCTGTTTGATTACAAAACTAACTTAATTAAACAGGCTGATTTCAGCACACCACTGCTTAAAAAAAATTTGAACCGTGTAATACTTTGCATATTAGTTACATACAAGGAGTAATATGCAAAAGAAAAAAGGTTCATCAAGCGAAAAACAGAACCATACTTCCAAAATTTCAAAAGAATTGGACGGGGTTTTAAAACGTCTGTTCGGGATCAAACTTATGGTCCGCAGTCTTCTGAAAGAATTCAGATCAATACTGTGTCTGCCATCGCTTGAAAACGGGACATTGGAAGCTTTTCCCACTGAACATGTGAGCGAAAACTACAAACTTAAGCGAAACGATCTTATTTGGAAATTCAAAAATAGCGACGGAGACGATTGTTATTTTCTCCTAATGCTGGAATTTCAATCAACCGTAGACCGTTTCATGGCACAGCGCATCATGACTTATGTAGCTTTAGTCTATGATCGCCTGAAAAATACAGACAGCGTCAAAAAGATGAATAATCTGTTGCCGCAAATATATCCGGTCGTTCTGTACATCGGCGAACAACCTTGGACTGCACCGCTGTCTACTACAGATCTTATAAAAGTCTGGTCAAAGGAAACCAAACACTTAGTACCAAATGTCACCTACGTCGTTTTGGATAGCAGGCGGCTTCCTGATGAACTGATGCAAAAATGTAATGAAGCGGCCGGATTATTTTTGGAGTGCGAACGGGCACGAACGCCGCAGGATGCTTTAAAAAGCTTTAAACGCTTTTACACTTATTTAAGTCAAGATATTTCCAGAAACAGCAACGAACGCAATGAATTTGACGAATTGAAAAAATTCCTGTTGGAATGGTACCGCCTTTTCCTTACAGTAAAAGGGGTAAAATCAGAAGACATTAAAAAAATCACACAATTAGAGGAGGTTTCTTCTATGTTTGACAACTGTGGTATGCGCTGGGA
>CABQMD010000081.1 GCA_902465145.1 uncultured Succinatimonas sp.
AACCTACCGCGCCGAACCGGGAGAAGATTTTTAAAAATTGCTTTGCTGCAATCGGGGAAGCTATATTCAGAAAAAATACTGATCACTGTCAGGTGTATTAACTTCAGAGTGGAAGTTCTGTGGTGAGCTACAGCTGAGTTTAGGAGCTAATTAAGCGACAAACCTTGATACATCAAGGCTTGCGGGTATTTTCTGTTTGACACATGGTAGTATAAAACCTAGGGTATAGCTGTCGAAGTAAGATTGTTGATATTTCTTTTTTTCGTTGTCGAACCTTGTCTTAACAATGTGTCAGATCAGGGCGTTTAACTATGCCATCGTGTGACTGAGTCAGCCTATTCAACTCTACGCGTATCATCAGCTCTGCAAGTAAAATACTTGCGAAACAAGGTACCAGTAACTAGGATGGTTTTATCTGAAGACAACTTAAATTATTTTTTCCAGAATGTGATGTATGAACGCGACTGAAAATCGCATGAAAACGGATAAACAAATGTGGTTGCTATTTGCGATCGGATCTGCCTTGTTTGCGGCTCTTACCGCCGTACTTGCCAAAATCGGCGTAACAAACGTCAACTCAAATCTTGCCACAGCGATACGTTGCATCGTGATCACCCTCATCAGTTGGACTATAGTTTTATGTCAGGGCCACGGTAGTGATATTTCTTTCATTTCCGCCAAAAGTTGGATTTTTCTGATCCTCTCTGGGATCACCACGGGAGTTTCATGGTTGTGTTATTTCCGCGCCTTGCAACTTGGGGAAGTCTCAAAGGTGGTTCCGATAGACAAACTCAGTACTGTGCTGACCATAATTCTGGCTCTCGTTATTTTTCATGAGACTTTCACCTTTAAAACAGCCGTCGGAATGCTCATGATCACGATCGGAACTTTGTTTATGACGTTGTAATTTTGCCAGATCCAGCGGTATGTTGTTGACAAGTCAAAAGCATGATTTGTCGTATATTCTCTGTTTTTGTGTGACAAAAACAGAGAATATACGACTAAAATGATGACAAATTGTGTTAGGTGATCAAGAATAATAATTATCCGTGTAACTTCTTGTAAACATGCAAGAGCAGAAAATGCGTCGTAAATTTTACGTATTCTTCTCTATCTTTGTAGGATCAGAAAATTTGATGCGGTAACTGTCGTTTTAATCGCAAACGATCCAATTATTAAAATAGGTCTGCGATTTTAGAGTTTCCTTCTAGCCCAAGAAAGCACGAGAATTTTATTTGATTTTTTCTGGTGATAGCTATGTTCAATGTTTTTGAAGAGTTTGATAAAGAGCAAGAAAAAATTCGTAACGGCAAAATAAAACAAAATAATGATGACGAAGCTCTGAAAAAGGCTCAGGAAGAACATGAAGAGCATCTGAAAAACGATCGCTCGCAAATTGAGCAGGAAAATATTGAAAAGGAACATGTTGCCAATGAATTTTCAGCAGATTTTTCCAATACCGAAGCTTTCGATGCCCTGATTGAGCAAATTAGACAATCTGCCAATACTGCCAGAGGTTACGGTACAAAATTTGAAACATTAACCAAGGATTGGCTCATCAAGGATCATGTTTACAAAGATCTGTTTACAAAAGTACAAACCTATAAAGAATGGGCTTATGAAAATCCGCAATACGCCGACAATGCCAGAGATACAGGCATTGATCTGGTAGCAAAAAATGCAGACGACGAATTCTTTTCTGCAATTCAATGCAAGATGTATGAAAAGAACCACAGAGTGGGAAAAGCGGATATTGATTCTTTCGTAAGTGCCTCGGACAAAGATTTCTTTACCAGACGTTTTATTGTGGCCACCAATGAAAGTTGGTCTGAGAACGTCGAAAATGATCTAAAGGGTAAAAAAGTTCCGGTAAGAATTATAAAATACTCAGATCTGGCATCTTCAAACGTGGACTGGTCAGCTTATGCCAAGGGAAAAACCACATATTTAAAATCGAGGATGCTGCGCCCGTACCAAAAAAATGCTATTGAAAAGGTGATCCTCGGTTTTAAAGATCATGGCCTGCGGTACCGGCAAAACCTTTACCAGTATGAAGTTGGTAGAAAAGTACATAGGATCTGGCGGCTTTGTACTGTTTCTGGTCCCCTCTTTATCCTTACTTTCTCAAACTTTGTCGGACTGGAAAAGAAATTGCTCCATACACATCAATGCCTTTGCCGTATGTTCTGATACCTCGACCGGTAAAGCGAATGCTGAAGATGTCGACTCATTGGTTGAGGTTGATCAATTGGCATATCCTGCCACCACCGATGCCGAATCTTTGGTAAAGCAGGTAACTGGTGCTTTAACCAAAGTTAATGATCTGACTGTAGTTTTTTCAACCTACCAATCCATAGATGTAATAGGGGAAGCTCAGAAACAAGGTCTTCCAAAATTCGATCTGACTATTTGCGACGAAGCACACAGAACTGCTGGCGTCTCCTATACGGCAGATGATCATGAAAGCAATTTCGTAAAGGTTCATGACGACAATTTCATTAAATCCGAAAAACGTCTGTACATGACAGCAACTCCAAAAATTTACGGAAGCATACCTGAGAAACAGCAGGCGGACGGAGAAATAGTTCTCTATTCCATGAGTGATGAAAAGATCTTCGGGCCGACCTTTGATACCGTATCATTTACGCAAGCCATTGAATTAAATTGCCTCGTCGACTACAAAGTCATTGTATTGACCTTGGATGAGTCCTTATTGGAGGCCGACTACGGATTTTTGTCTGCGGATGAACCTGGCGGCCTTACTGTAAACAATGCAGCCAAAATCGTAGGTACCTGGCGCGCACTGGCAAAAATTGATCTGCAAAAAGAGAAGTCAATAAGTAACGATCTCCATCATATGAAAAGGGCTGTCGGTTTTGCACAGGTAATTGAATCCAGTGATAAATATGATCGTCCTGCATCAAAGCAATTTGCCGATCATTTCAAGGAGGTTATCGACCTTTATAAGGCAAGAGAAAAGAAGTTCTTAAAGGACAGATTTAAATCAAAATGGAGTGAAGAAGGCTATAACGCCACTCATGCTCTTCAAGTTGAAACCAAACATATCGACGGCTCGATGAAGGCAACTGAAAAGGACTCTCTGCTGACCTGGCTTAGAGAGGAGCCTCAGAAAAATACCTGCCTTTCAGAAGGCGTGGATGTACCATCTCTTGATGCCGTAATTTTCCTGTCCCCGAGAAAATCTCATGTCGACATTGTTCAGACCGTGGGGCGAGTAATGAGAACCGCCAAGGGGAAGGAACGCGGATACGTAATTTTGCCTATAGTTGTCCCGACAGGGGTCTCTCCTGATCTGGTTCTCAATCAAAACAAAGACTTTGATGTTGTTTGGCAGGTTTTGAACGGCCTTAAATCAATTGATCCTTCCTTCGGAAGTTATGTCGACGGAGAAACTGGGAAAATCGATTCGAATAAAATCGAAATCATCTGCATATCTGATCAAAAGTTTTCTCGCAAAAGAGGCGCCGAAAGCCGCAGAGTTGCCGGATCCTCGACTAAAGGACGTAAAAGCCCCCGCAATGATTCTGATGCGAAAGATGCGAACGATGCATATCAAACTGAATTTGAATTCGGAGTGAGCAGGGATTACTACCTTGAAGAGGAAATAAAATCCAAGATCGTTAAAAGAGTAGGAAACCGCAGAGAATGGAGCGATTGGGCAGAGGATGTAGGTGAGATTTGTCAGGCACAAATCAAGCATATTAAAAAGGTTATAGACGGAAATAAGAACTCGCAAAAAGCCTTGGCTGATTTTACTCAGGAATTGAAGGCCACCCTAAACGGTGAACTTGACGAAGACTCTGTTATTGAAATGCTGGGGCAACATGTGGTGATCAAGCCCGTATTGGCGGCTTTGTTTAAGGAATACCCCTTTGCCGATGAGAATCCCATTTCAAAGGCTATGACTGAGATCCTCTCAAAGCTTGATCAAGACGGCATGAATAAGTGTACTGCCTTGTTGGAACCTTTCTACGCTGATGTTGCAAGACGCATGAGATCTGCCAACGATCCTGAAATCAGACAAACTCTGATCAAGGACTTATTCGATAAATTCTTTAAGGTAGCCTTCCCTAAGATGAAGGACAAATTGGGGATTGTTTATACCCCCATCGAGATTGTCGACTTTATCAATAAGTCCGTTGATTATTTATTGCGTAAGGAATTCAATAAATCTCTTGCCGATCACGATCTGCATATTCTCGATCCTTTTACGGGAACCGGTTCCTTCATTGTAAGAATGATGCAATCAGGTTTGATTGGCAAAGAGGATCTTAAATACAAATACAATCACGATTTACATGCCAACGAAATAGTACCGCTTGCGTACTATATTGCGTCCATGAATATAGAAACCGCTTACCACGATATCATTAAGGATGCCGAGTATAAGCCCAATGACATTATGGTTTGGACGGATACCTTTGCCGAAAACCAAAAAAGCGATCTCTTTAAAACACCTCTGTCTGAGAATAATAAAAAGCAGGAAAATGAAAATAATGCTGAAATCAGGGTCATTATCGGAAACCCGCCTTATTCTGTAGGTCAGAAATCTCAAAATGATGATAACGCCAACGAGCATTATGAAAAGTTGGATAACCGCCTGCGTGAAACCTATGTGGCAAGAACAAATGCCACGTTGAAGGGAAAAATCTTCGATTCCTATACCAGAGCCTATCGTTGGGCTGCAGACAGGATCCATGATTCAGGGATCGTCGCTTTTATTACAAATGCGGGGTGGCTTGATTCAGCAAGTTATGACGGTATGCGCAAATGCATGGTTGAGGAGTTTTCATCGATTTATCTTTATCACCTTAAAGGGAATGCGAGAACATCAGGAGAACAACGTAGAAAAGAAAAAGACAACGTCTTTGGTGAAGGTAGCCGAGCTCCAGTTGCAATAGTATTCCTTGTTAAAAATCCTTATAGCGCTGAAAAAGGCAAAATATATTTCCATGCTGTGGATGATTATTTAACAAGAGAGCAGAAACTTGCCGAGATCAGAAGCTTCGGCTCCGTTCAAAATATGAACTGGAATGAGATAACTCCTGACAAACATGGGGATTGGCTTAATCAAAGAGACGATTCTTACTTTAAATTCATGAGGCTTGATGGTAAAAAAACACAAGAACCTTATATATTTAAAAACTTCTCCTTAGGCGTGGTAACAAGTAGAGATACTTGGGTTTATAACTCATCTGCAGACGTCGTAAAAAAGAATGTAAACCAGTTAATCTCTTTTTATAACTCGGAGGTTGACAGAGCCAAAAGCGATCCTGC
>CABQMD010000082.1 GCA_902465145.1 uncultured Succinatimonas sp.
GCGTAACGGCTCTGGTGTTTATCCATGCCCGTGAACGACCATCTTTTCCGATCATGCGGCGCAACACCACGGTATGCTCCTCAGAGCTTAACTCCCGCTCTTTTAAGAAAACGTCGATGGGTGTGTTCTCAGGTGCGGTAAATACAGCTTCAATTTCCGCCCGCTCACTGCCGCGTCGTACGGTTTGAGCATCGGTTCTGCCGCCTAATACCTGTAAAAGAGCATCAACTGTTAAAGACTTACCAGCACCGGTTTCACCGGTGATTGCCGTAAGTCCTGTTGAAAACTCCATTACATTGTCACGGCTTAAAACAAAATTTCTGACCCTAAGTTCCTCTAACACTTGCCTGATCCCTTATAGATCAACGCCTAAAATCACGCTCTTTGAAGCGGTGACACCTAGCGTCGTTTTTTTTCACAAATAACATAATCTTTTTTTTAAAACAAACCGACTGCCGGATTGTCTCCTGCGAAGCTCTTGCAATAAAACTGAAGTATTGCTCTTCCTATAAGGAGCAAAGCGTCAAACCAATGACTGGCCCCATCCTAATTTCTGACGCAAAAGGCTATAGTAGTCATATCCCTCAGGATGGATAAGGATCAGAGGAATGCGATGCTGCTTAATATACACAGTACACTTGGTATCAGTACGCATGGTGACCTGTCCGTCGCAGTTAATGGCAACCAATTCAGGAACCTCGGAGGCACCTTCAAAATCAATGCGTATACTGCTCTTTCCGGGAATAATGATCGGTGAGCAGTTCAGAGACTGCGGAAACATCGGGACTAAAGACAAAACATCAAGATGAGGTTCGATGATGGATCCGCCCGCCGACAGCGAATATGCAGTAGATCCCGTGGGTGTATTGATGATCATACCGTCACCGCGCAGGGTATACATATAACGATTGTCTATGGAAACCTTGAAAGTCATCATATGAGCCATCATCCCAGAATGGATCACGGCTTCGTTAGTAGCAAGAGACTGAGCAACCAATTCGCCAGCTCCGTCTTCATCTTCTCTGAAGATCCTAAGATCAAGCATGGTACGTTGCTCGATGCTGTAACGCCCTGCCACGATTTTTTTTAAATTTTCCCCAAGATCAGAAGGACTCACATCGGTCAAAAGCCCTAGATGCCCGCGATTTACCCCCAGCATCGGAACGCGCAGATCTACCAATGTTCTGGCTGCACCCAACAACGATCCGTCTCCGCCTACCACGATGAAGAGATCTTTGGTACTCATTTGAGAACGCGACAAAGAAGGGATCTCGGGGATATCAAAACCAACCGAAGTGTTTTGATCAAGATAAGGCTCTACGCCCAAAGCTCTTAATTTACAAGCTATTTCACGTATCGCACCTGCTACGGGTCGGTGATAAACCTTAGAGAGGATCACCGCAGATTTAATATTTTTCTTATGCGACTCTTTCAAAATTAGGAACCGATCGTTTAATTTAATAAGAAGCTGAACAAGTGTTTTAAAGATCTTAACGCCTGATCGCTTTACCCTTCCAATTTTTTTTCACCGCAGGAAGCTCTTACTTTCAGTTTTGGCAAAAGCTCGATGCGCATGGGAAGAGAGTCGGGATTTTGCAGTTCATAGATCAATTGAGATGCTGCTTTTTGACCTAATACAAACTTACGCTGATGTACGGTAGTAAGCGGTACGCTGATCATGGATGAAGCGGCAATATCGTCAAAGCCTGCAATCTTAAGTTCATCAGGAACTTTTATCCCCTGATTCATACAATAACTGAAAGCTCCCAAAGCGACGGTATCGTTAACGGCAAACACGCAGTCAGGATCGTAACGCAACACCTCATCCATCGCTTTATAACCTGAATCATAATCAGGATAAATATTCAAAACCTTTATCAAAGCATCTGCAAGTCCGAACTTTTGCAATGCTTCGCGGCAACCGCGCAGACGTTGTTTGGTGGTCTCGGCTTCAGCATTTCCCATGAGTGCAACCAGTTTTTTTACATGACAATTTGATATCAGATGTTCGGTAAGATCCCAAGCTCCCTGAAAATTATCGTTAATTACTGACGAAACATGTTTGGAGATCGGATTGTCAACGCAAATCATTCTGATATTATTCTGCTCAAAAATTTTAAGATCGTCAGGATGAGCGGTGACCGAAAGCAAAACCACTCCTTCTACCCGGTAAGAACACAGCATGCCGAAATACTGCAACTCCTGCTCGCGGTTTCGTTGTACATCACAAAGAAAAGTGCTGTATCCCTTCTCGCGCATATAGGAACTCACCCCCTGAGCCACACTGGCGTAATAAGGATTGGTAATGTCCGGAACTACAAGACCTATGATGCCTGATTTATGGGTGATAAGACTTGCTGCCAGAGGATTTTTTGAGTAACCCATAGTATCAGCTATGTGCAAAATGCGGTTGCGCATCTTCTCGGAAACGCCTTTTTTTCCGTTTAAGGCACGTGAAACCGTGGCCGGATTTACTCCGCATTCTTTAGCAATATCTTTAATATTAATCATAAAACAGAGCCTCGATTGTGCCGCTTGCTTATATTTGCTCATTCAACGCAAATTTTAACGCAAATGTTTGCTTAAAATTTCTACGCAGATCGCAGATACAAAAATCCCCCGAAATCGGGGGACTTGAGATAATTGTCAATTGCGATGCAAACCGCGGGCAATCAAAGCATCAAGGTGCATACTGTCCGTAAGCAATTTGTCATAACGCAAATCAAGATCGGGCATATAACGCAAATTAAGTCTTGAAGCCAAAGCAGAACGCAAAAAACCTTTTGCACTTTTTAGCCCGCGCATGGCATTCTTGATTTCCTCTTCATCATCGGTGAGGAAACTTATATAGATCCTAGCATTACGCAGATCGGGAGACACGGAAACTTCGGTTACCGTGGCCCTGTTTACACGAGGATCTTTGATCTCATGCTGAAGTATGTCCGCCATTTCACGGCGGATGGCTGCCGCCACCCGCTCATTTCTTCCGTAACTTTTAGGCATTTCTCAGTCCAAAGTACGTTTAACCTCGACGTTCTCGAAGACTTCAATCTGATCGCCTTCGCGCACGTCTTGGTAGTTCTTGACGCAGATACCGCATTCAAGGCCCTGCTTGACTTCATTGACGTCGTCTTTGAAGCGGCGCAGGGAATCAAGTTCGCCCTCATATATAACCACGTTGTCACGCAATACGCGTATGGGAGCAGAACGCTTGACCACGCCTTCTGACACCATACAACCGGCGATGGAACCGAACTTAGGATGATGGAAGACGCTGCGAACCTGAGCCAAACCGATGATCTCCTGGCGCACTTCTGACTTCAAAAGTCCTGACATGGCTTTCTTGACATCATCGATAAGGTCATAAATTACACTGTAGTAGTGCAAATCGACACTTTCAGTCTCGATCACGCGGCGAGCCGGACCGTCGGCACGTACGTTAAAGCCCACGATAATGGCATTGGAAGCAGTTGCCAAGGTTGCGTCAGTTTCGGTAATACCGCCGACGCCGGAGCCGACGATGGCAACCTTAACCTCGTCATTGCCCAATTTTAACAAGGCATCGGAAATGGCTTCGACAGATCCTTGAGTATCGGCCTTAAGCACGATGTTAAGCTCGGTAGCAGTATTATCCTTGAACATATTTTCAAGTTTGGCTTTCTGCTGTCTGGCGATCTTAAGTTCACGGAATTTGCCCTGACGGAAGAGAGCCACTTCACGAGCTTTACGCTCATCACGTACGGCGGTAACTTCGTCGCCTGCAACTGGTACTCCTGAGAGTCCGTAAACTTCAACCGGCATGGAAGGACCGGCTTCATCGACGGTCTTACCGTTCTCATTACGCATGGAACGTACGCGACCAAACTGCAGACCGCAAAGAATGATGTCACCCTTTTTCAAGGTACCGGAACGCACCAGAACGGTAGCCACCGGACCGCGGCCTTTATCGAGGCGTGACTCGATGGTTACGCCCTCTGCCAAACCGTCGCGTACGGCTTTAAGCTCCAGCATTTCAGCCTGTAACATGATGTCTTCGAGCAACTGATCAACACCCTGTCCGCTCTTTGCCGAAACATTTACAAACTGGGTATCACCGCCCATGGTATCGGGGATCACACTATGCTGAATCAGCTCATTGGTCACGCGCGAAGGATCAGAATCAGGTTTATCTATCTTATTGATGGCCACAATGATAGGCACCTTGGCTGCGTGAGCATGCTGTATGGCCTCGATAGTCTGAGGCATGACACCGTCGTCTGCTGCCACGACCAAAACCACGATATCGGTACACTGAGCACCGCGGGCACGCATGGCGGTGAATGCGGCATGACCAGGAGTATCCAGGAAAGTGATGCCTGTACCGCGGGTTTTAACATGATAAGCACCGATACGCTGAGTAATACCGCCGGCCTCTCCTGCAGCCACCTTGGATTTTCTGATGTAATCAAGCAAAGAGGTCTTGCCGTGATCGACGTGCCCCATGATGGTTACGACAGGGGCTCTTGGCAAGGCTTCCTGGGTTTGACCGCGATCGGAAAGCAAAGACTCTTCAAGCTCGTTTTCCTTGCGTAAAACTACCTTATGTCCCATTTCCTCAGCAACGATCTGGGCTGTGCCCTGATCGAGGACCTGATTGATGGAAACCATTTCACCAAGCTTCATCAACACCTTGATGACTTCAGAAGCCTTAACAGCCATCTTGGAGGCAAGTTCTGCCACGGTCACGGTTTCGCCGATTTCAACGTCACGATTTACCGGAGATGCAGGACGGTTAAAGCCGTGTTTTTGCTGATTAAGCTTGGCCTGACCTTTATAGTTAAGCTTTCCTGCTTTTCCGCCTTTGCGTCTGCCGCCGTTCTGATTACGCTCTCTGTCTTCAGTAGTAGCAGCTCTTGCGCGGGTGGCCTGACGACGATCGCCGCTTACTCCGCCGCGATCACGATGACGTCCGCGGTTTTCTGCCTCAATTTCCTGCTGAGCTTCTGCTTCGCGTACAACCTTTGAGGTACCTACGTCATCTTCGTTTTCCAATTTGGAGCGCTCAGCTTCCTCAGCTGCCCAACGAGCTTCGTTTTCTTCGGCAAGACGTCTGGTTTCTTCGGCAAGACGGGCTGCTTCCTCTTCGTTCTTACGCTGCTGTTCTGCTTCCTGCTTGCGCCTTAACTCTTCAGTGGCAATATCTTCCTGCTTGTTCTGCTTATCCTTCTTTTCACCTTTTGCGGCTTTAGCAGCTTTGGCAGCTTCTTCTTTGGCCTTGCGGGCTTTTTCTGCTTCAAGTCGTCGGGCTTCTTCAGCT